>CAIVPM010000123.1 GCA_903907815.1 uncultured Chitinophagaceae bacterium
GGTTATCTCTTTTACATAAACAAATTCAAAGGTAAAATATTTCAGAAAATTATTGTTATCCCCAATTATACTGTAAAAACGATAGTATTCTACTATAATTTGTACGTAAAACTATTAGAAAACGACCAATAGAAATTAGTAATTGGGACAATTGGATTGGAATCGTACATACAATATATCTTAAATCCAAAACCAAGATGTGTGTTTATGGCTGCATCTAAATTAATATTTCCAGATATTCTTGGCTGAAAATAATTATCAAAAGTACCCTGATAAAAAATGGCAGTAGACAAGTTTGTAGTGCTACTTAAACTGCCTTCCCATTTTACGTAACTACTGCTTTTTACTTTTTCTACATAAATAGCAGGGCCTGTAGTATGTATTTTACTGGTATCAACACCATCATAATTCCATTTCTCCGTTTCAAATAATAAACCAGAACCAATTACAAGATCCGATTTAGTTTTGTGTAATATATTATACCTGATATTACTACCTCCTACACACCTGTATTTCATGCCTATCTTATCATCCCATTGATACTGAGCGTAGGCCTCTGCATGTAATTTATTTTTATAATTATAACGCCATCTTAAATGCAAGTAACCAGTATTTAAGAAGTCTTGCGAACTGGTAAAAGTAAAACGTTCACTACCAGAGAAAATAAATAAATTTTTCCATTTACTCACCGAAAAATCTACTGCATTGGACGCATCAAAAAGGGTGGTGTTTTGTTTATCTATTTCTATTCCTTCCGAAATGTTGCCTTCCCATTTAGCTTTATGACTATAGGTTAAAGTATCTGTTTTATCGATACTGATTATCTGGCTGTTTACGGTCGAATGAAGTAAGTAGATAAAGGTTGAAAGTAATATTATTCTAACAGTCATAACAGATGAATATTTATATTAGTTTATTTCTTACTCAGTGTATCAGTATATCCTTTCCATTTTTCAATTACATTAGTCATATCAGCTGGTAATGGTGATTCAAAGTACATTTTCTTACCTGTTCTTGGATGTTCGAACCCAAGGATATAAGCATGCAAGGCACAGCGTGGACATACTTCAAAACAGTTCTCTACAAACTGTTTGTATTTAGTATAAATAGTTCCTTTTAGTATCCTTTCGCCACCATATTCAATATCATTAAAAAGGGTATGACCAATATGTTTCATATGTACCCTTATCTGATGCGTTCTGCCGGTTTCTAACTGGCATTCCAGTAAGGTAACATAATAATATCTTTCCAGTACTTTATAATGGGTAATAGCATGTTTGCCTATTTCTCCTTCTGGATAAGCATCATAGGTTTTGCGGTTCTGTTTATGTCGTGCTATATGAGCATTTACAGTACCTTCATCTGCTTCCACATTACCCCATACAAGGGCTTTATATTTTCTTTCAATAGTATGATAAAAAAATTGTTTAGCCAAGTGCGATGCAGCCTGAAGATTCTTAGCCAATACCAGCAATCCGGTAGTATTTTTATCAATTCTGTGTACCAGACCATAGCGCGGTAAATTATCTTCAGACACTTCTGGATTCTGCATCTTTAAATAATAAGCTACCGCATTTAGCAAAGTGCCTTTGTAATTACCTACAGCAGGATGAACAACCATGTTAGGTGGCTTATTTACCACCATAATATCTTCATCTTCATATACAATATCTAAGGGGATATTTTCGGGCGTAATAGTAATAACTTCCGGATCGTTCAGCACAATCATTACTACTTCATCAAAAGGTTTTACCTTGTAATTTGATTTAACAGCTTTTCCATTTACTGTTAAATAGCATCCATCTATTGCTTGTTGTACCTTATTTCTGCTGGCACCTTCTATACGCATCTGAACCCATTTGTCAATGCGCATAAAGTCCTGTCCCTTATCAACCTTAAAAGTTAAGCGGGTAAATAATTCCTGTTCTTCCGATTTGTCGAATTTGGTTTCAATAAAATCAAAACGATCTTTATCGTCTAATGGTCGCATGCCACAAATGTATAGAATAATGAATAATTATCAATTATGAAATGTTCCTCCTAACTCCTAAATTCTGTCTCCTATCTCCCTATTTTTTTTACTTTTCACTTTTTACTTTCCCATCCTATCTTTGGCGCCATGAAACAAAATACCTATTTCGAGGATCTTGGAATGCGTTCTTACAAAGATGTGTGGGATTATCAGGAAACATTATTGAAGCAAAATACAGATTTAAAGCTGAATGATGCTACCAGAGGTGATACAGTGAATAGACTATTATTTGTAGAACATCCGCCCGTATATACCTTGGGTAAAAGCGGCGATATAAGTCATGTTTTAATAGGGGAAGAGGAGATGAAGAAAAGAGGTATGGAATTCTTTCATATTAATAGAGGTGGTGATATCACTTTTCATGGCCCCGAACAATTAGTGGGGTATCCAATACTTGATTTAGATAAGTTTAAAACTGATCTTGGCTGGTATCTACGCAGTCTGGAAGAAGTTATTATTCTTACCATGGCCGAATACGGCTTAACAGGCGATAGAAGTGCTGGCGAAACAGGAGTATGGTTAAATCCGGGAATTAAAGGAAAGGAAAGAAAGATATGTGCAATGGGTATAAAATGTAGTCGTTGGGTAACCATGCATGGATTTGCGCTGAACGTAAATACCGATCTTAATTATTTCAATTTCATAGTGCCATGTGGTATTCAGAATAAACAAGTTACTTCTCTGGAAAAGGAATTAGGACGCAAAGTTCCAATGGATGAATTGAAGGAAAAGGTAAAAAAGAACTTCGAAATAGTCTTCGAAACAGTATTGGTTGGATAGGAGGAGACAGGAGATAGAGTAGGAGACAAGAGATAACCTAGATTTTATTGTAGGATTTGTAATAGAATCTCTATTATAGAATGCCAGATTAAACTAAAACAGCTTAAAGAAGCTATCTTCCTTACTTTCGCAGCCATGCTAAAGAATAAATACGATATAGATCAGATACTGACAAACCTCAAAATAGATGCTTTAAACGAGATGCAGATAGCCTCTCTGGAAGCAAATGACCAGCATGCTGATGTTATATTATTGTCTGCAACAGGCACTGGTAAAACACTTGCATTTTTGTTGCCGATATTAAAGATGTTACAGACCGATAACAAGGAAACTCAAGCTATGATAGTGGTGCCTTCCCGTGAGCTGGCCTTACAGATAGAAACTGTTTACCGTTCTATGGGAGCAGGGTATAAAATTACCTGTTGCTATGGTGGACATAAAAGAGAGACGGAAGAAAATAATCTTATCCAGCCACCTGCTTTAATTGTGGGTACTCCAGGCAGAATTGCCGATCATATTCGCAGAGGGAATATTACAGTAGGCGCTATTACTACACTGGTGATGGATGAGTTTGATAAATTGCTTGATCTTGGTTTTGAAGAAGAGATGTCGTTCATTGTAGGGTCACTGCCTGCAGTAAATAAAAAGATGCTTACTTCCGCTACTGAGACTCTTGTTATACCTTCTTTTCTGGTGATGAATGAACCTGCTAAAATTAATTTCATTAATGGAGAAAATGGGGGAGAAGCAAAGACGGTTATTCAAACAATCCTGTCGCCTGATAAAGATAAAGTAGATACCTTATTTAATCTTATCTGTATGACTGGTGGGCGATCTTCTATTGTATTCTGTAATCATAGAGAATCGGTAGAACGTACCAGCAAAATGTTAAGTGAAAAAGGTATTTCCAATGAGTTCTATCATGGTGCTATGGAACAGCAGGAAAGAGATAGTGCGCTTTGCAAATTCCGCAATGGTACAACTGATATTTTAATCACTACTGATCTTGCATCAAGAGGATTGGATATACCTAATATCCGTTATATAATTCATTACCATCTGCCGCATACCGAAGAGACTTTTATTCATAGAAATGGTAGAACAGCCCGTATGGATAAGAGTGGAACTATTGTACTTATTTTATCGGACGAAGAAAAGCTGCCTAACTATATTACTGGTGATATTGAAGAACTTACAGTGCCTGAGAGATTGGAAATGCCAGAGAAGCCAAAATGGTCTACATTGTTTATTGCTGCAGGGAAAAAGGATAAAGTAAACAAGATTGATATTGTTGGATTTTTATCTAATAGAGGACAGCTAAAGAAAGAAGATATTGGACTGATTGAAGTAAAAGATTTTTTCTCTTTTGTAGGTATTAGAAAGAATAAGCTGGGCGCAGCTTTACAACTAATTAAGAATGAAAAAATAAAGAACAAGAAAGTAAAGATTGAAGTAGCGAAATAGATTACAATACTGTATTGTCCTAAAATAAGAGGGCTCGTACACTGTACGAGCCCTCTTATTTTATAGCTTTAACTTATTTATTTTGAAAAACTACCAACCGCTTGCCAACACATCTGCAAGGTGCATTACTTTTAAATTACTTCCTTTAGCGCCTATACAACCATCAATATTCATCAGACAACTCATATCGGTACTTACTAAATATTCTGCTTCAGTAGCTGAAGCATTTGCTACTTTCTGATCGGCCATTGCGGTACTTATAGGGGCAAACTTTACTGCAAAAGTTCCGCCAAAACCACAGCAGGTTTCCGACTCGTTCATTTCTCTAAGTTCAAGCCCACGAACATTGCGTAATAACTTTCTAGGTTCTTCTTTCAAACCACATTCTCTTAATTGAGCACAGCTATCATGATAAGTGATAGTATGTTCAAAAGTGGCCCCAAGGTCTTCTACTTTCAACACATTTACCAGAAAGTCGCTTAGTTCATAAGCGTTTTCTTTTAATCTTTGTACTCGATTTAGTTGTGAGGTATTGTTGTATAGTTCTGGCATATAGTTCTTTATAAATCCTATACAACTGGCACTTGGTGATACGATATAATTTGCTTCTTTAAAATCGTCGAGAAACTTCGTACAGACTGATTTTGCTTCCCCTCTGAAACCAGCATTAAATGCAGGCTGACCGCAGCAGGTCTGATTAGGATTATAGATTACCTTACATCCTACTTTCTCCAGTATTTTAATCATACTGAATCCAACATTTGGATAAAGCTGGTCTATAAAACAAGGTATGAAAATGTGTACGTCCATAGTTTTCTTATTAGATAACTGTATTAAATACTATTAGTTAAATGTATCATCTTAACTGCAGTAATTGCCGCTTCTTCTCCTTTATGTCCATGCTTTCCTCCAATCCGGTCCATTGCCTGTTCTTCTGTAAGTACCGTTAAAACACCAAAGATAGTAGGAACATCGAGGGCTATATTTAACTGCGCAATTCCATTGGTAATACCTTGACATACATAATCGAAGTGTGGGGTGTCGCCTTGTATTACAGTTGCTAACGCAATAAATGCACTTGCTTTTTCCTTGCTATTCTTTGCAATAGAATTAATCATAAATGGAATCTCAAAAGCACCTGGTACTACTACCGTTTTATGTTTAATACTTTGAGCATTCAGCACTTTTAAAGCGCCTTCTTCCAATGCATCTACAATATGTGCATTCCATTCTGTTTTTACTATAACTACAAAGGCATCCTCAATATTGGGGATGCCTTTGTGTAACAATGTATTTCCTTGTGTAGCCATTATTTACCGATACTTAAGTCGTTTGGTTCTACACTTAGTCTGTAGATATATTTATCAACTGTTCTTGCTTTATCGCTGGTAGGAAATTTCTCTTTAATAGATTTGTAAAGCTCTAATGCTTCTTTACTTTTACCCATTGTTTCAGTTAAAGCAGCAGCTCTGAAAAGATATTCAGCAGACAATGCCTCGTCTTTTAAAAATACGCTTGCAGCTTTTTTATATGATTCAATAGCTTCATCTTTCTTTCCAAGTTCACTGTAAGCATCACCAAGTGCTCCTGAAGCTACAATCTGTACTTGTTTAGCAGAAGTATTAAATTCCTTCAAATGATCAACTGCTTTACTGAATTCACCTAATTTAAGGTAGCTGATACCTGCATAATAATGTGCAAGATTTGCAGAAGGTGTTCCACCATATTTACTGATAAAGCTTAATGCACCTTTTACAGTACCATCTCCATCAATTACTTTACGGGAAGAATCTTTAGCGAAGAACTCCTGAATATGATAAATTTCATCAGCAGCTTTAAGGTCATTAGGTTCTTTGATAAACTTATTGTAACCAAACCATCCGCCTACAACAACTATTACTATTCCAGCAATAGATAAAACCGGTTTCTGGTATTTACTCCAAACATTTTCAACTTCTAATAATGGATCCTTTTCAACTGTTGTTGCGTGCTCCATGTTTTTTTCACTCATAAATGTGATATTAATCTATAAAAAATAAAAACTTATTAATCTAGTCTTGCTCAAATACGTAGTCATCATTTACGTATACATCTTTATAAACTTCGCTGTCATCTGGCCATGGGCTTTCTTCAGCAAATTTTACACTTTGTTCTACCAATGTATCAATCTTACTATTAATTGCATCGATTTCAGCCTGTGTAGCAAAGTTGTTTTCCAGGATAGTATTCAATACTTTATTGATTGGATCCTGATCTTTGTATTCTTCAACCTCTTCTTTTGTACGATATTTCTGAGGATCACTGATAGAGTGACCTTTATAACGATACGTTTTTAATTCCAAAAGGGTAGGACCATCTCCTTCTCTTGCACGTTTAACAGCTCTTGCAACTGCTTCGTGAACAGATTCAGGCGTCATACCATCTACTTTGTCTCCTGGCATTTCATACGCATCAGCCAGTTTATAAATATCAATTACGTTAGATGTTCTTTGAATAGAAGTACCCATTGCGTAATTATTATTCTCACAAATAAAGATTACCGGTAATTTCCAAAGCATGGCCATATTAAATGTTTCGTGCAACATGCCCTGACGAGCAGCACCATCACCGAAGAAACACAATACTACATTGTTGGTACCTTTATACTGTTCTGCAAAAGCAAGACCAGCACCAGTTCCAATTTGAGCTCCAACTAATCCGTGACCTCCAAAGAACTTGTTTTTAACATCGAAAAAGTGCATGCTTCCACCTTTTCCTTTACTACAACCGGTAGCTTTACCATACAATTCAGCCATACAAGCATCGGCAGAAGTACCTTTTGCTAAAGCTAAACCGTGATCACGATAACCCGTTATAAACGGATCGTCCTGATGGGTAGCAGTCATACAACCTGCAGCAATTGCTTCCTGACCGATGTAAGCATGGAAAAATCCTCGGATTTTACCAGCCATTTTGTACATCTCTTCTGCTTTCAATTCAAACTGTCGAATCATTTGCATTAATTCGTACCAGTATAAATACGTTTCTTTCGAAAATTTAGTCGCCACGTGCTATAATTTTTTAGGTCGGCAAATATAGTAGTAATGTGATTACAAGCAAATATTGTTAGTAAGGTTTCTATAAGGAGATAGGAGTCAGGAGTTAGGAGTCAGGAAAAACAACAATTCAACAATTAAGCAATTAAACATTTTGTCAATACAAACCTACTAAAAATAGTAGTGTATTATTCTGTCTAAGTTATAATGGCTCCTGTATTCAACATTTAGTTAAACTTCACTTCAAACACTCTTGGCCAGTATTTACCAGTAATGAAAAACCTTTTACCAACACTATCATAGGCTATACCGTTCATTTCATCTACTTGCTGGGTGTTTATGCCTGGTACATATTGTTCCAGAATCCCTGCAAAATCTGCATAGCCTTCTACTTTACCGGTTGTCGGGTTTATTTTTATGATGTATTTTGTAGTCCAGATATTGGCATAAATGAAGCCATTTACCAATTCCAGTTCATTTATATTAGTTACCGCCCCCTTCTCGTTTGACACTTCTACTGTTTTTGTGATGGCAAAAGTTTCCGGATTTCGATACACTATCTTGCTGCTTCCATTACTCATTATTATTTCTTTACCATCGTTGGTTAGTCCCCAACCTTCGCCCTCGTAAGTGAATTCCTGTAGTTTTTTAAATGTTTTGGCATCATACACAAATGCTTTACCCGATTTATACGTTAGTTGGTATATTTTTCCATTTAATAGAGTAATACCTTCTCCAAAGAACTGGTCGGAGAGTTTTATTGTTTTCAGGTCTTTACCTGTAAATAAAGAAACGATTGCCATACGGCTTTCTTTTTCCATTCCAGTTCCTTCGTATAAAGTTGAATCATGAAATTCAAGTCCTTCAGTAAAGGATTTTGGGTTATGAGGATAGGTTTTAACAACTGTATATGGCATTTGTACTGGAACAATGTCTGCGGAGGTTGGGGTAGAAGGCGATTCTGCAGGTTTATCGTTGTTGGTACAAGCGGTAATAAATAACCCAATGCAAATAGCTATCAGGATTGGTTTGCAATACTTATTTAATAACATAAAGAATGTTTTGTAGCGCAAATATGAAGTATTGAGGGAATAAATTAATGGATAAAGTAAAAATTAAGATATGAATAAGGAACATATTTAATATAATATCGATTGACTAGGTTTCAAGTAATGCATATAATATAATATAGTAAGGTTGATTATGATATTATTCAAAAAACATAGATATGTGGATTTCATTTACACGCCAACGACTTGCATAATCTTACACAACAAACATTCTTTTCTTGCATTAAGTAATTGTTAACTGAGTATTTTTATAATCTTAACTACATTTTAAAAAAATCAAATGGTAACATTCGCTTAATATTAAATTGATGATAAGTTAACATTGAAAGCGTCATTTTGCAACCTTAAAACTTGTTATGCAAAAATTATTACTCTCTTTAGCTTTTTTTGTTTTTATTTTTAGTTCCTGTACAAAAGATAGAGACTTTTCTTCAAATTCTTCAGTTACTATTAGTATTACGAGTAGTACAACTGCAAGTGGTACTGTAGGTTCGGCATTTAGTTATACAATCAGTACTTCAACTACTGCTACAAGTTATGCAGCTACAGGCTTACCTGCAGGGCTTTCCATTAATGCAACAACAGGCGTAATTAGCGGTACGCCACAAAATACTGGTACTTATAGTATCTCTATTTCTGCAACTAATTCTACAGGAACTGCTACCAGTAACTTATCTGTTACAATAGGTACTAATCCAACAGTATTGATTCATTATTGGAATTTTAATGACTATAATACCATTATTGGACTGGTAAATATTACTCCTACCAGTACAATTGGAGGAGGATTAATTTCTTATGATGCAAATTATTGCGATACTGTTTATATTTCAGCATTGGCTTCAAACATCAATGCCAGAAACGGTGATGTTGCAGGTACAGCTTTAAGAGTTCGTAATCCTTCAAATAATGTAATTATTGCAGCTCCTACTACCAATTATAAAAATATTGTTTTACAATATTCAATTGCTTTAAGTAGTACAACTTCTGCACCTTTAGAAGATAGTGTTTACTACTCTACCGATGGGGTGAATTATATACATATAACACCTGCAATTGGCCAATCTCCTGTTAGTACAACTACTTCTCCTTTAGCATTAGCTGCTGATCCTGGATATATATTATTGAAATACGACTTTACTACTATTTCTGCTATTAATAACAATCCAAATGCAAAGTTTAAAATAGCTTTTGCAAGTGGGAATACCAATTTAAAAGGTAATACCAGAATTGATAATGTAACGGTTGATGGTGTTCATCAATAATAATTCTTTCATTAATTAACTTATAAAATAACATACATGTACATAAATAAATTAGTATCTGTTTTTTCAATAGCCCTGGCATCTTTCACTACTATTAATGCTCAGGAGCCTGTAAAAATTAGTAATGGGGATAATACCATTGAATTTGGGGCAACATTTGGTACCTATTACCAATACAGAGAGTATTCTCCAGGGTATGCAAAGACTAAAATGGACAAGAATACTTTTAAAGTAAAAGATGCCCGTTTCGATTTTAATGGTAAATATGGAGAAGATTATGAATTCCATCTTCAAATTGATGTTGCTGCTTTAGGTACTGCCGATCCCGCTGCCCCTCCGGTATATGATGCAAACTTTACTTATAAAGGGTTTAAGAAATCTATTGGTAGTATCATTATTGGATGGGATAAATTACCATATTCTTATTCTTCATTAGTAGAACACGAATGGTCTCCATTTTGGGAAAGACCTGTAATTACTAAAGGAGATTTCTTTTCCAGAAGAGATGTTGGTATCAGACTGGAACGTTCTTTTTTAAAGAATAAAATGAAATATTATGCTGAGGTTTGTACCGGTACTGGCGAAAATGCTTTAGGTAATATGAATGATCCAAGTGGGGCTCTTGAAATGGTAGGTAGACTGGAATATTCTTATCCTGAAAAACGTAAGAAAGAGTTTTTAGATACAAAGGTTTCTCAAACTCCTTTTTTTACTATCGGTGCAAATGCAAGATATAGTAATAGAAGACTTCCTGCAGGTACCGTTTTCTTACCAGGCGAAAAAGGAGCATTGCTGGATGATAGTACAAGAGATTTTAAAGTAATTAATGGGGAGAAGTTATTGTATGGGTTTGATGTATGTGCAATGTATAAAGGATTCTCTGCTCAATTTGAAATACACCAATTAAAAGGTACTCCACAGAATGCTAATGATCCATTACTGTATATTCCAGTAACTAATAAATATGCTACCAACTTTTATGCAGGTGGTTATTATGCACAGGTAAACTACTTTTCTAAAAAGTTGCAATCCAGTTTTTCCGTTCGTTATGACGAATTGAATGCAAGCGATTTAGTTACCGGTGTTTCCAAACATCTTGCACTTGCTTTTACACACATGCTGAAAGGGTATCATAGTATGATTAAAGCAGAGTTTTATAGAAATCTTGATCAGACAGAAACTACTATTATTAAAAGTAGCTGGCAGAACGAATACAGAATTGGCTGGCAGTTCTTTATACAATAATTGTAGTAGTATTGTAATATGAATAAACTATCCAGGACTATTAAAATATCAGTTGTATTATTAGTTAGCATATTAATAATTAATAATGTATCTGCAGGTAATAATCCTGGGTTTTATAAACAGTTAAGTCTGGCTTTTGATAAAAATGCAACTACAAAATACCTCGATCCACCAAAGGTTAGTGCAGTAATAGGGGATATAACTGATCCTGCCTTTAATTATGGTATCTATATAGATGTACTGGAAGATGATATCCTTATACAGGATGCTGATTATACAGTAGATATTACCAGCAACAGTAGTATTATTGTTAACCAATCAGGATTGATAGCAACAAAAGAAACTGGTAAGTTTCTTTTAAAGATTAAACCGGTTGGTGTTGGTAATTGTACCATTAGCATAACGGTTGGTTACCATAAAAAAACAGCTTCTATAGAGTTGGACTATGCTGCTTCAGAAACAAGTAGTACAGAATATTTATTCCATACTGGAATTTCCGATGCCTCTGCTGCCATTCTGATCAACGATTCTATTATGTTGATAGGGGATGACGAAACCAATCAGCTTTGTTTCTTCCATACCAGACAGTCAGGATTGCCTTTTAGAAAGTTCAATTATGAAAAATATGTTTCCTTAAGTGATGGTTTGCCTGATAACAAAAAAGAAGCCGATATAGAATGTTGTGCAAGAAGTTTTGTAAATCCCTCTAAAGTATATTGGCTTGGCTCTATGAGTAATGGTGGTAAACGATTTGATATTGAAATTAACAGGAATACATTATTTGCTACAACCTTTTCAGGCACTGGAAAAGATATTTCTATAAAATGTTCCGATGCTTATCATCAATTAAGAAAGCATTTATTATCCTGGGGAAACAAGTTTGGTTATAATCTGGAAGCTTCGGCAGCCTCTGGTCAAAAGCCTAAACAGGTTGGAGGATTTAATATTGAAGGTTTGGTTTTTGGCCCAGACAGTACTACATTATATATTGGGTTCAGAGCACCACAGGTACCGGTAACCAGTAGGAGAAATGCATTGATAGCACCTATAGTGAATTTTGAAAAATGGTTTAATGATGGCAACCCAAAAGATAAGCCAGCATTGGGAAATCCAATTGAGATAAATCTGGATGGCAGAGGGATACGTGATATGATCCGACTTGCTGATAATTCCTATTTAATAGTTGCTGGTAATGCTGATGCAGTTAGGAACGCTGCCTTATATAAATGGAGTGGTTTGGCAAAAGATGCTCCTGTAAATTTAAACATTCCAGAGATTAATAATCTTGCTGTAGAAGCCGCAGTTGAGTTAATGGAGAATGGTAAACCTACCGGTAAAATTCAATTGATATGTGATGATGGTTCTACAGAATGGTACAACGATGGCAACGCTGCAAAGAACCTTGATCCCCGATTCAAAAAATTTAGAAGTAAGGTAATTAGTCTTGAAAATCACTAAGTTTCTCTGTCGCTGAAAACTTTTAAGGTAGGCTGTTCAAAACATACTATATTTTATAGGAAAGTTTTTTGCATTCGCTAAACCGCTTGCGGTTCTCTCTGTTCTCTATTTTTTATTTTATAATACACTGTGCAACTCCGTGCCGCTGTGGCTCCGTGTTTCAATGTATTCTGTATTTATCACGACTCACGATGTATTTTCACCACTCACGCAAAGCACCCTAAAGTGTAAGATAAAGAACCTTCTATTTTGAACAGCTTACAATTAAGGTTTAACGTTTTATTCGTTTAACGCAATACATTTTTAATAGTGTTATTTTAGGTAACTATCTCGGATGTACCAGCTCAATAGTATTTACTAAATCAATATTCTTTCTAAAGATAATATTCCAGAAAAAGTCCTGATACTTTTTGTTTACTTTCCAGAAACCTAAAGCGTTATATCTTCTGTAGGATGAATTCATAATTAAGGTAGGAGTGTAGTTAATCCATCCATATTCTGCCAGTCTGTTTGCCACATCTACATCATCTCCATAAAAAGTAAGATCTGTATTGTATCCACCGGCTAAGTCCAGGATATTGGCATATACAAATGCGTTACCACCTATTAAGATAGCACCACGGTTAAACTTTTGAACTATCGTGTTTATAACGGGATAACTTACAAGCTGACTTAACAAGGAAGCTGTTCTAACAATAAGTGAACTGTCAAAATAATAATAGGCACCTGTAGCTGCTACTACATGCTTTGGTTCCAAAGCTTTTACACCCTTTGATATCCAGTCTGAAGAAGGAATACAATCAGCATCCAGCTGAGCAATAATGGATCCTGTAGCAGCAAGCCTTGCACATTCTCTTGCCATATTGGTACCCTTTCTGTTCTCATACAATAAAAAGAAATTAGTTAGTGTATTGTTGGCAATGAATTGCTCAATTACAACGGCAGTATTATCTGTTGAAGCATTATTTACTATCAATACTTCATATTCAGGATAATCCTGTTTAGCAATTGCCTCAAGACAGTTTGTTATATAATTCTCTTCGTTAAAGGCAGGAATAATTACAGAAACTTTTTGCTTCATATTATTTTATTTGCGTATTAAACTTTTGTTTGTTCAACAGTGATAGTATATAAAGCATAAATAGCACTACTACTGTTACAATACCCAGCAAACCGTAATGCTTACTAATGTTTTCTATATTAAATAAAGGCATACATATATAGCCAATAGTAACCCATCCACCAGTCCAGCATATAGCAGAAGATATTAATATTGGAAGGTATCTTTTAGCCGGAATATTCAATAGTCCACAAGCAACGGATATGTATCCTCTTAAGAAAGGAGTAAGTCGGCCAATGAACAATAAATGGTCTCCCTTTTGATGAATGTTTACCGTAATTTGTTTGATCTTTTTGTAAGGTATAGGAAGCCAGGAAGGGACTATTTTTTTAAGGAACGGTTTACAATAAAAGAATAAACAGTATACTATTATTGTACCGCTTATATCAGCAGACACAGATAATATAAATACTATAGGAAAAAATAATATATGTTGTCGGGATATGGCACCAAAGTAAAATAATAGTATTTCGTTAGGAAAAGAGGGTACTCCTATTTCCTGAAGGAATACGAGGACAAAAATGAAGATGTATCCATACTGTACAATGTTATGAAGTATTTCTGTCAGCATTTAACGGATTAATGTTCTTTAAACAAAGTGTAAAGTAAAACCGACTATGTTAAGTGAATGTATCTATTGGGTTATCAAATTGTTATCAGAGAAAGTAGGGTGCTAAAATTGCTTCATTTTTTAAAAATGGCTTAAATTAACTGTATAATTAGGCTATTTAATAAAATAGTTAATATATATCATGCAGCTATTGTTCTAATTAAGATATTTTTGTTTGAAATGAGAAAATATGAATAGAATAATACTATTATCATTTGCGCTTTTATCTATGGTTAAGTTAACCTTAGCGCAAAAATTTACAGCAGGAAACCTTGTGGTATACCGTGCAGGTGATGGAGTAGCAGGCTTAAGAAGTGTTGCTACTTATGCTTTTTTAGACGAGTATACTCCTACCGGTACTTTGGTAAGATCAATTAAATTACCTGGCTTAGCTGCAGAAGCTACTGCGCCAAATTTACGAGTTACTATTAGTGGTTCCTCTACCAGCGAAGGTGCTATAACCCGCTCTGTAAACGGATTATATATAATTGCAGAAGGATACAATGCTGATACTGGTACAGTAGGGATTGCTAAAACTACAGCTGCTGCAGTTAATAGAGTAGTTGCAACTGTTAATGTAAATAGTGTTATCAACTCTTCTAATGCTACACCTAGTTTTTCTGGGGGAAACAATTTTCGAGGGGCTACTTCTGTTGATGGCAATAGCTTTTATCTTGCAGGTGCAGCAACTGGTTTAGCTTATATGCCTGTACAAGCAGGAGGTATTGATTCTGCTATAAAATTATCTACTACTGTTACCAATATAAGATCTGTAGCAATCTTTGGTGGTCAGCTATATGTTTCTACTGGTTCAGGAACGGCTATTAGAGTAGGTTCGGTAGGTACTGGTTTACCTACTACTACTGGACAAACTATAACTAATCTTCCTGGAGTAACGTTGACTAAGAGTTCTCCTAATCAATTTTTTATTGCTTCTCTTCCTGGTGGTCAGGTTTTATATATTGCAGACGATTCTGCGGGTATCAGAAAATACTCTTTAGTAGGTGGTAACTGGGTTGCGAATGATTCTTTAAAAATTACGACTGTTAATTCAGGATTTGGTTTTAGAGGATTAACGGGTATAGTTCAAGGAAACAATGTTGGTTTATATGCTACTTATAGTAGCTCTATAGCTTCTGGTATTTGTGCAATTGCAGATAATACAGGTTTTAATGCCAGCATTTTAACGGCTGTCGCAGTACCTATTGCCACTGCTGCTGCTAATACTGCTTTCCGTGGAATAGCTTGGTCGCCTGTAGCTTCGCCGCTGCCTATACATTTAACCAACTTTAATGCTGCTTTACAAAACAATAAAGTACTGGTTAGCTGGATCATGGATAATGAATCTGGTGAAAGAATGTACGAAGTAGAAAAAAGTAACGATGGGAAATCTTTCTCTACTTTTAATACCGTTACACCGTTAAATAATGGCAGTAGTAAATATGCTATTTCCGATGCTAATTTTAATGTAAAAGCTACTGCATATTATCGTTTAAAAGTTACTGATAATGATGGAAAAATTACTTACAGTACAATAGCAGTTGTAAATGGTAATGTAAAGCCTGTAACTATTAGTGTTTATCCTAATCCTGCAGCAGATTTCCTAGTAGTTAATCATCCGGTAGCTAATAATGGGGTTCTTAAAATTCATAGAATTGATGGTACATTATTATCTACTCAAAAAGTAAATGATGGTAATGCTCAAACATACATTTCTGTAAACAATCTTGCAAAAGGTAACTATGCAATTTCTTATAGCAATGAGCAACAACTGGAAACAGTATTGTTTAATAAGCTGTAATACAAGGACTAAGGAGATATTGAGAAGACGAGAATAGATAGAGTAGTCTTTTAGAATACAATTTAGAATGGAGTTTAAGTGGGTTTTCCCATATTAAACTCCATTTTTTTTATAATCAACATAAGTCTTTAAGATTGATTTAAAATAGCACAATTAATTCTTTACATATACTTAATATTGAAATACTTATATTGATGATAAATACAATTTTATTTGCTCATTATAATAGTAAATAATATGAAAAAACAAATTATTACCTTACTTACTTTTGGAATAATAATTATAATTACAACTTCAGGAATAAAAGAAGTAAATAAAAAAAATGGCAAAAGCGGTGTAACTTCTGGATGTAGTTGCCATTCAAGTGCTAAAACTGGTACTGTTACTTTAACCGGTATTCCAGACACTGTTTATGCAGGTACTGTGTATACATTTAATGTAACATATAATGCAGGAATTACAACAGCAAACTGGGGATTAGATGTAGGCGCGGATGGTGGTGTTTTAGGTACAGGTACTAATACTAAAGTGAAGTTACTTACTTCTGAAATAGTACACAATGCACCAACTGTTTCTGCTGGAACATCTTATACATATTCTTCTTTGAGTTGGACTGCACCTGCTACTGCAGGGCCTGTAACATTTAGCTTTGCTGCTTTAGCTGGTAATGGTGATGGGAAAAAAACTAGTGATCATCAAAGTGCAGGGACTTTTAATACTACTGTAATTGCAACAACTCCTGTTCGCTTTTTAACATTTAATACAATTTATAAAGGGGATAAAAAAGTTCAGATAGCTTTTACTACTGCTACCGAAATTAATACTGATTATTTTGAAATAGAAAGATGTGTACCTACTGAAAAAACATTTCTTACAGTAAATAAAATTATTGCTTCTGGAAATAGTAATTCTTTGAAGAGCTACAGTTTTGAAGATAAAATTATTTATGAAAGTAATGTTGCTTATAGAATTAAGGCTGTTGATAAAAATGGTACAATAACTTTCTCTGAAATAAAAACAGTAAAAATTAATACTACAAAAGATTATGTAAATCAATTATATCCTAATCCTTCATTAGTATCTCAGTCCATTAATATTCAGTATACCGCTATTAATAGTGGAAATGTATTGATTTCATTATACAATATGGAAGGGAAATTAATGAACAGTCTTACAACTAATGTAGTAAAGGGATGGAATGAATTAACTTTCAAAAAAGGTACCTTTATTTCTAAAGGACAATATTACCTAATTATTAGTAACAACAAAGAAACAATATCTAAGGAATCAATTCTTGTACAATAGCTATAGATTTTATATATTGTGGTAACAATTTAATAATGTTTAGGAAACAATTTGATAA
>CAIVPM010000124.1 GCA_903907815.1 uncultured Chitinophagaceae bacterium
GTCTTTTACTTTTTTCGACTTCGATGCTACTACTACAAGACCATCTTCGTTAACCATCATTTTTGATGCTCTTTTATCTTGCTTATCAGTAATTACTGCCATAAGTACAATAAGTTTATTCGGTGTAAAAATTCACTCCAAAATTATATCTTCCAAATATTTTTTTCTTTTTTTTTATTCTGAAGAAAAAAAATAGATGTTTAATATTTTTTCCACAAGTGATTTATTTGCTTTGCTTATAAATTTGTCTGCAAATATTAAGTATAAAAATATGATTTACAGAAAAATTGGTCATACAAATATTGAAGCTTCTGCAATTACCTTTGGCGCATGGGCAATTGGAGGCTGGATGTGGGGTGGCGCAGATAGAAAAGAAGCAGTGGAAGCAATAAAGGCTTCTTACTTTTTAGGGGTAACTTCTATAGATACAGCACCTATTTACGGTCAGGGCCTTAGTGAAGAGATAATTGCTGAAGCATTAAAAGGTATTCCAAGAGATAAAGTTCAGATTTTTACTAAGTTCGGTTTGCGCTGGGACCTTCCTCAGGGTGAATTTTATTTTAATACTTTGGATAATTTTAACCATCCCTTAGCAGTCTATAAGTATGCATCTAAAGAAAGTGTAATAAAGGAATGTGAAGATTGTTTAAAAAGGCTGCAAACAGACTTTATAGATTTATTCCAGATCCACTGGAACGATTCTACTACTCCTAAATGCGAAACTATGGAAGCGCTTATCCGATTGGAAGAGCAAGGTAAAATCAGGGCAGGAGGGGTTTGTAATTATACTGCTGACTGGGTGGCAGAAGCCAATGAAACCTATACACTTGCTACTGTTCAGAACCCATATAGTATGGTTATGAAGGATATAGAAAAGGAACTGGTGCCTTATGCTATTAAACATAATAAATCAGTACTTGCTTATAGTCCTTTGCAAAGAGGTTTGCTGACAGGAAAAATTAAACCAGATCATCAGTTTAAAGAAGAGGATACCAGAAAAGGAAATCGGTTTTATACACCTGAAAACATTGCACTTATAAATAATTTCTTAGCATCTATAAAGCCAGTTGCTGATAGTAAAGGAGCTACTATTGGTCAGTTGGTTATACAGTGGACAATACAACAACCTGGGATAACGGTAGCATTGGTGGGTGCCAGAAATGCAACACAGGCAACTGAAAATGCTAAAGCAATCGACGTGGTAATTACTCCTGATGAAATGGAGTTTATCAATAGTAATATTGCTGCATTAAAGCTGATTTTTCCTTGATAATACCTATTGTAAAATTGTAGCATTTGCATATTATTCTTACGACATATTTATTGAATTCAGAGGTTGTTTAGGATTCCATTATTGTAGATGGGTATAAATTCAATACACTAAAATTGCTATTCATATCTTAACCATACTATTTTTACAGCATGAAATACATTTTTTCGATTGCATTTGTGGCAATTATTTTCTCAGCTTGTCAGAGTGTTGACATGTACGAACATTTTACTTCTTTTAAAGATCATAGCTGGAAGAGTACCGAAAAGCCATCTTTTACTTTTAATATCAACGATACCAATGCACTCTATAATTTCTATTTCGTTTTAAGAAACGAAGATGCTTATAGCTACAAGAATATCTGGTTGGATATCAATGTAAAAGAGCCCGACACTACTATTACTATCAGAAGAGAATTTACCCTTGCCGATAATAAAAAATGGTTTGGGGTAGCCATGGATGATATAATAGAACATCGTATTCCTTTCAATAATGCACCTACTAAACTTAAGAAAGGAAAATATGAATTTACTATATCGCAGATAATGAGAGAAGATCCGCTTCCTCATATACTTGCAGCAGGTATAAGGGTACAAAAAATCCATTAGAACCATGCTTCGTAATGTATTTCAAAATAAAAAGATCGCCATTGTTATAACCATTTACTGGTTATTGTTACTCTATATATTAGCTGCATTATTCTGGTGGTTTATTGCCCTGAACAGACAGAATGCTTTAATGACTGAATTAAAATATACATCTATTCAGAAAGGAAGCAAAGACTACGAGAATCAGGTGCTGAATATTTATTATACCCAGCAACGCAAGCGCGCACAGTATGCAGGCGAAGGGGTAATATTCTTTGCTGTAATTATAATTGCTGCTTACTTTTTATTCAGGGCTACTATCCGTCACTTTAGGTTTACGCAGCAGCAACAAAATTTTATGATGGCGGTTACCCATGAATTAAAAACTCCTATAGCCATCGTAAAACTAAATATCGAAACCTTACAGAGAAGGTCACTAAAAGAGGAGTACAAAGAAAGGTTGCTGGAAGATACCATTTCGGAAGCCGATAGACTGAACAATTTATGTAACAATATCCTGGTTACTTCTCAGTTGGAAACAGGTAAGTACAATTGTTTAAAAGAATCTATTGATATGAATGTTTTGCTGGAGCAAACAGTTCAGGAGTTTCAGCATAGATTTAAAAATGTAAGCATTGTTTATAATCAGGTTGCTGATAGTTTAATGCTGAATGGGGAGGTATTGTTGATTCAGTTATTATTGAATAATCTAATAGAGAATGCTATAAAATATTCTTTTAAGGATGCTTTTATAACCTTATCCTTAAAGCAAAATGGGAATAAACTAATGCTAACTGTTGCCGATAATGGTCAGGGAATATCGGATGAAGAAAAGAAAAAAGTTTTTGAAAAGTTCTATAGAACAGGGGATGAGAATAAAAGGAAAACAAAAGGAACCGGGTTGGGTTTATACTTATGTAAAAAGATTGTACAATCTCATAATGGAAGTATATCTATTGCAGATAATCATCCCCAAGGGACTATATTTACCGTAATATTTACAACATAATGATTAGCGAAAAAGGCAATATATTAATAGTAGAAGACGAAGAGAATCTACACAAGACACTTCGGTATAATCTGGAAATGGAAGAATATTCTATCACTTCGGCCTTTACGGGTACCGAGGCTATCAAAGCAATTGATAGTGAATATTTCGATCTGATAATATTAGATTTAATGCTGCCCGAACTGGATGGCATTAGTATTATAGAAAATGTAAGAGTGAAAAATATTGATTCTCCCATCCTTATCTTAAGTGCTAAAAGTAGTAGTGCAGATAGAATTTTAGGGTTGAAAAAGGGAGCAGATGATTATCTTACCAAACCGTTTAATCTGCAGGAATTATTGCTCAGAGTTGATAAGTTGATTATTAAAACTAAGAAGATTAGAAATACTGCTGCTTCTACAGAACTTAATACTTACAGTTTTGGAGGAAACACGGTCGACTTTAATGCCCAGACTGCGGTTACTTTTAGTGGCAATTCTTTTGAACTAAGCAAAAAAGAATCTCTTTTGTTAAAACTTTTAATAGAAAACAAGGGAAACGTGGTAACTCGTGAAAAAATATTGCAAGTTGTATGGGGATACAATGTTTACCCTACTACCAGAACAATTGATAACTTTATCCTCAATTTTAGGAAAAATTTCGAACTGGATGCCAGAAACCCTAAATATTTTCAATCTATAAGAGGTGCAGGGTACAAGTTTGTCCTTTAATCTTTAGTCCATTTTGTTGAATTTTATCCCGGTTTGATTACTATCAACGGTTTACATGACAACAATCAGTTTTTTTCTCATCGCTCTATTATAGCTTTGTTATTTAGAAGGGAGAAATTACGCATGGGATTCATTATTAACGATAGTATCAAAATTGTAGATTTACAAGAAGCATTTACCAAAATGTTTCCTTATCTGAAGTTGGAGCTTTTCAGGAAAGGGAATAATTCAGGTAATGGTTCTTCGGAGATCAAACAGCCAATTTTATCGAAAGATAAAACACTGGCAGAGTTGAGTACTATTGCTAAAGACCAGCAAGTAGTTGTTTCTCCTCAGACTACTGTTAGCGAACTGGAAAAACATATCAGAGAAATATTCGGACTTTCATTACAGGTTTTCAGAAAATCCGGCAACGTTTGGTTAATGACTTCTTTCACCGATAGCTGGACATTAGAAGAGCAAAACCATCAGGGAGAACTGATTACAGAGCAAATGAACTCCCGCAAATCCAGAGCATCGTAATTCAATTTACAGATTGGCAAAATAGCGCATTAGCTAATTAAATACAAATACATTACAGTAGCGAAAAGAGAAAACAAAGTTCCTTGCATTTGTATTACAGTATTCACTTTGTACCTCTGTGCCTTGTATTACTCCTTGCCTATTGCCTCTTTGCCTATTCTTCCCACACTTTCAGCCCATCACTGCAATTGGCGCAGATATCAATATTGCCCCTGCTTTTTATAAGTTCCGATCGGAACTGTTTGTAGTTGTCATTATTCCAGATCTCTTTAAAAGATTGGTTTTTCAGGTTGCCCAGCTGATGCATAGCATCCTTATCAAAACAGCAGGGAACCACCAGTCCGTCCCAGGTAATTACGTTGGCATGCCATAGTTTCCAACAGTAGTTTCCCATACCACTTTTAACTTCCATTTCTCTCGTCTTTTTATTTTTCCGGTAGCGGCTATACTTATCTATTGTCGGTATCAGCTGGTTCGGGTCGTTGGCATAGTCGTACACCTGAGCCGTTTTAAATCGTACCTGATCCACGCCTACCTCTTTCCCCAGTTGCTTTATAGCTTCTATCTGATGCTCATTTGGTTTTACTACCAGAAACTGAAAAAAGATAAAAGGAGTATTACTCTTCAGCTCCTTTTTCCACTTCACTATATTTCTCGCACCCTCAATTACCTTATCTAAATTTCCCCCCACCCGGTACGATGTATATACATCCTGCGTAGTGCCATCTATCGATATTATCAATCTATCCAGACCGCTCTCTACTGTCTTACGGGCATTGTCGTCGGTCAGGTAATGCGCATTGGTAGAGGTGGCCGTATAAATACCTTTTTTATGAGCGTAAGATACCATTTCCAGAAACTTTGGATTCAGGTAGGGCTCTCCCTGAAAATAAAATATCAGGTATAGCAGGTCTTTATAAATGTCGTCAATAGTTTGTGTAAAGAAGTCCTTTTCCAGCATACCGGTAGGACGGGTGAATTCTCTTAATCCACTCGGACATTCGGGGCAACGAAGATTGCAGGAAGTAGTAGGTTCAAAAGAAATAGACATGGGTACTCCCCACTGAATAGGCTTGTTCAGCCATTTGCTTAACTGAAAACTACTCACCACTTTAAAAGCATTAAATGCTCTGCGGGGAGTAAATTTAGTAACAAGATTCAGACTATCTTTCCAGTTAAAGTAGCTCATATAAGGGTTCAAAAATAAGGGGGTTTGTTTTTGGTAAACAATCTAAATGCATTTCGGGAAGAAATAGCAGTAAATTTTCCTTTAAACATAAAAGAGGATTCTAATTTGATAACTTAATTCTCGATTATCCATCATCAATTATCAATTATTTTGGGCGTTCCGCAAGCGGCCGCTCCAGGTCTTCCTATCTTTTGCTACCACTTGCATCATCATCAGATTTATAACATGATCAAGGGTGGTATCAAAAGATTCCCTGCTGGCACTAACCCAGTACAAATACATCTAAGTATTGGCAATTCAATAACATTAGTAAATGAAAGAACAGATTCTAAGATTACAATGAATAACAATAAAGTGAAAATCAACAACTTTATCAATGTTTTCGACTGCAACATTAATTTCACATATAACTCTATGGATTTCAAGTAAAACATAGAAGATTTTAGTCATTATTTCAAATATGATTGATGGATATGTGAAATCAATCTTTTAAAGTTATTGAACCTGACAGTATTCTTTGCGCGAGGGATAGTAGCAGAATCCTTTTTTTGCGCCTTATTTTCCCTTCAGGGCAACTGAAATTACGCAAAAAAAAGATACAAGTGGATAGCCCGGCCTGCAAGGCGCGCCATAAATATTTTGATTAGTCTACTAAAAATTAACAAAGGAAATCAACCCTTTACCGGAAAAAAGCACCCTTTAACCGATACTAATATAACTACCCTACAAAATGTAAATAATTTTGAGTATTGTTTAAAAAAGATATCATATGTATTATTTATAAGTCAACAATTTAAGTATTTAAGTCAATAAATTAAACTTAAAGCAATTGTTTGATAATAATTAGTGCAAATAATACGTTCCAATAACTGTGTAATTCCATCAAAATGACAAAAAGCTTTACATTGAACTGTCTAAGTCTGTTCAAAAGCACCATTAGGGAGTCGGCTGTCGCAGCTTTTTTAGCTGTAATATTATTGATGTCTGTGACTGTAAAAGCACAGTACACAACTACGCACTACATAGCCCCATCGCCTTGGAATTATTTTGACCAATACAATGAAATTGTAGTTACTACTATCAGTACAACCCCTGTTACTGTAACTATTAAAGGAAGTGATGGGACAGTTTACTCCAATTCATTAACAACGGTTTCTGGTACACCATTAAGATACAGATTTCCAGCAAGAGATGCAGTTGCAAATATGTCGGGAACTGTTTTGACTGGAATGGGAATGATCATAACAGCCTCTGCACCCGTGGGTGTTCAAGTTAGAAATATTGCTTCGGATTATTATACTATAAGTGGTGGGTCTCCTGGTAATTTATCTGACTGTGTTCAAAAGGGGAATACTTCCTTTACCAGTTTAGGGGATCAGGGTTTAGGTACATCGTTTAGAGTTGGTTATTATGCTAATGTAACTGGAACAAGTTGTTATTCTGAAGCGGGTGCTGTTATATATAGTGTAATGGCTATTAATAATGGAACCAACGTTTATCTTAATGGTAGTTTACTTACCACACTTAACGCTGGGCAAGCATATTTATTTACTACCAAATTAGGAAGTTTAGTTACCTCCAGTAACAATATTGTTGTAAATTCTGGAATGAGAGGTGATAATAGTTCGGGATGTGGTGATGGGGTTCAAAGTCAGGTAATACCAGCTGCTTTATTGGGTACCACTTATATAGTAGTAAGAAGTAATGGAAATGCAGGATATGAAAGAAGTACTATAATTGCTACAGCTGCAAATACAACTGTTACTGTAAACGTTCCTAGCAAAGGAACTACAACCACTTACACATTGGTAAATGCAGGTGATTATGTTACTATTAATAATGGAGACGGAGCAACGGCTTTTACGCAGAGTTATATAACTGCTACCAATAATGTAGCGGTTTATTCTGGTACAGCAGATGGCTGTGAAATAGATATGATTGTGCAACCACCATTAAATAACTGTGCTGGTTCATTTGACGTTCAAACAGTTTCGTTTTTAAATAATGCGAATGCAAGCAATGCTGTATTTCCTTATTTTGGTTATATAATTATACAGAGTGATACTGCAAAAGTTTATTTTAATGGGACCAATTTAGAATCAATTGTAGGTGCAAGAACGGCTATTGGTACTTCTGGTTTTTATATTATTAAATATACCAATACGCAATTAGGTAGTCCTACTAATCTTCACTTTACGGTTAATGCACGAATCAACGTTGCCATGGTAGAAAGTGGGGCAGGGTATTCTATGTCGGCATTCATATCTTCTATTTCCAGTGTAATGCCTCCACCATCTGTTACTTCCAATTGTTTACCAGCAACCCTTACTGCTCAAGGCGGTTTTGTTAGTTATCAATGGTACAATAGTGGTGTAGCAATTGCGGGTGCTACTTCCCAGATATATACTCCTACTACTAATGGAGTTTATAGTGTAACTGGAAGTACATATTCTTGTGGTGCTACTCCTGTTTCTACTTCAGTTCAGATAAATCCAAAACCAAATGCTGGTGTTGATCAGGTAATATGTTCCGGAGTTACTGCTACGTTATCTGGAACAAGTACTGTTATAAATGCTAGTTGGAGTGCTCAATCTGGTAACCCAACTGGATATACTTTGGGAAGTACCAGTAATGGTAATTCTTCTATAATATTTGCTAATAGTGCGAGTGGAAATTATAATTTTATATTTGATGCAGGTTGTACCGATACAATGACCATTAAAGTAA
>CAIVPM010000125.1 GCA_903907815.1 uncultured Chitinophagaceae bacterium
ATTTCTTGAATAGTTATGTAAAAGCTTTCAATAAACAGCATCATAGGAAGGGCAGTCTTTTTATGGATTATATGAGAAGAGTTGAGATTATGGAAGATATTCAATTGGGAGCTACTATTTTTTATATCCATAAGAACCCTGTACATCATGGGTACTGTAAGCATATAGAAGATTGGAAATGGTCGTCATATAATTCAATTCTTTCAGATAATATTACATTGATAAAAAGAAGTGAACTTCTAAACTGGTTTAATGGTAAAGAAGAGTTTATTAAATATCATTCTCAAGATATTTATTTAAAGACAGCAGCTGTTATAGACCTGTAAGGGTTTTAAGCCAGACCTATAAGGTTTTCAAAACCTTATAGGTCTTGGTAGTCAATTTACCAATAACCATTATATTCGTACCAAAGAACCTACAATGAGTAGAAAGCATTTTATGATCAAAATAGACAACCCATGTTCTGAAGACTGGGACAAAATGACTACCATAAAAGATGGTAAATTTTGTGCTCATTGCAAGGAGCAGGTTGTTGACTTTGCTAACCTTTCTGATGCAGAAATTGCGAGACTAATTGAAAAGAATAAAGGGCCTCTTTGTGGCAGATTTAATAGGGAGCAACTTGGAAGAGAAATTGCTGTTCCTGCTAAGGCAAACAGGTTCAGTTTTATTACTAAAGCAGCGGCTACATTTTTGTTATTTATCAGTGGAAAAGAAGTTGGTGGACAAAGTAATCAGCCATCTAATAGTTCGTCAGTTTATGCAGATAAACTATCTACTAAAAATACTTCATTTTATAATAATACTACGCCGATAGAAATAGCAGGAACTGTATTTGATGCGAGTACGAATAAGCCAATTACGAACGCAAGAATTATTATTGCTAAGCCATTTATTGCTGTTAACTTTCCAATAAGTTATAAGACTGACAATGATGGTAGTTTTAGTATAGTTCTGCCTGATTCAACAGAGAAAAGGACAATAGAATTAATAATAGCAGCAGAAGGGTATCAAGAATCTACCGTTAAGATTAGTTCTGAAGATTATAGCACACAGATAAATGTGTACTTATCTTCAACATCAAATACTGAGAATGTTGTTTTACAAGTTTATAGTCCACCCATAAAACGTAAAGATGTTGTACTGGGGGGTATCACTTCTATAAGTTATAATGATATAAGTAATTCTAAAAAACATACAAAAAAACACTTCAACTTCTGGAATCTATTTCGCAGTAAAAAGAATCGAAAATAATTGTGCAGGAAAAATTCATCACATACAATCAGTCACAGATCCATTATATAGTATATGGGTATGGAAGCAAACCAATTGTTTGCTTTCATGGATATGGTGAAGATGCTGGAAGTTTTTCTGTGCTGGAAAGTGTGTTAAGGGAAGATATTTCTCTGATTGTAATTACCCTTCCGCTTCATGGCAACTCCGATTGGAAAGAGCAGGATTTTTGTACTGCAAACGATATTATTTCTATTATAGATAACATCTTATCTGCAGAACAAATGCCCTCTGAAATATTCAGCATAGGAGGGTATAGTCTTGGGGGTAGAATATGTTTGAAACTATTAGAAGTATACCCTCAAAGAATCAACCATACTTTATTACTTGCACCTGATGGAATTAAGATGTTTTTATTGCAATATCTGGCTACCCAAAACAGGTTTAGCAACTGGTTGTTTAAGTTTACTATAAAATACCCTCAATGGTTTTTAGCGGTTATTAAAACTATTAAGTTCTTTAAAATAGTGCATCCTTCTATAGCTGAATTTGTTTATCGCCTGATGGCAGATAAAGAAGAAAGAACTTCCTTGTACAATCGTTGGATGATGTTTAAATACTTGCATCCTGATATCAATGTTGTTAAAAAGAATATTTTAAACTTCCATAAGAAGGTAGATATTATCATTGGTGAATACGATAAATTGATAAAACCTTCTACCATCGAAGGCCTTAAGAATGGTATAGATGATACTTATATAACGGTACATAAATTACCAACCGGACATATACTGATGAAAGAGAAATTTGCTGCTCAGATTGCCTCACTATTATAAGCATCATTTATTCCCCTATTTTTGTTTCAATGTGGTCACTCATTTACTTAATGGTTTTAGGCTTTTTATTTGTGCTGTATGCAAGTGCAATACTGATGTACCGGTATTGGTTTGTTAAGCTAAAACAGTTTGTTGTCCCCAGTAATTTTACCCCTCAAACAAGTTTTTCCATTCTTATTCCAGCCCGTAACGAAGAGGATAATATTGTAGATTGTTTGAACTCTATTTTAAACAATCATTATCCGAAAGACCTTTATGAGATCATTGTTATTGATGATCATTCTACCGATAATACTTCCTTATTAGTGCAACAGCTACAGGCTACCAATAGCAATGTAAGGTTGTTGCGTCTGGCTGATGAGATTGATGGTCAGCTTTTAAATGCCTATAAAAAGAAAGCGATAGAAAAAGCAATAGGTATAGCTACTAAAGACTGGATAATTACAACCGATGCAGACTGCTTTACCTCGAAAGAATGGTTACAGAATTTTGCGGCCTATATTCAGGAAACCAACCATGTACTGGTGGCAGCGCCTGTAGTCTTTTTTAAAAAGCCCAATGTGTTAAGCATGTTTCAGTACATCGACTTTCTTAGCTTGCAGGGTATTACAGCGGCCTCCGTTTCGGCAGGTTTTCATACGATGTGTAATGGAGCAAACCTTGCGTATCAAAAAGCCGCATTCCTGGCTGTGGATGGCTTTAAAGACATAGATCATATTGCCAGTGGTGATGATATGTTTCTGATGAATAAAATAAAGAAACAATTTCCCAAGGGATTGGGGTATCTATTTGCACAGAAAGCTACTGTATCTACCCATCCTATGACCAGCTGGAATGCATTTCTTAATCAAAGAATAAGATGGGCCAGTAAGGCTGATAAGCTTAAAGATAAGAGCGTATTGTTAGTGCTGGTATTGGTATACTTCTTCAATTTGTTGATATTCTTAATGCCTGTAATGGCGTTTTTTAATCCTGCTTTTATTGGTTACTGCTTGACTGCTTTACTGCTAAAGACAATCATTGAACTTAGCTTTGCTTTGCCTGTTGGGCGTTTCTTTGGGCAATCATTTGTATGGTGGTTTCCTTTGCTGCAGCCTATACATATTGCTTATACTGTTGTAGCAGGCTGGTTGGGCAAGTTCGGTAGCTATAAATGGAAGGGTAGGAGTGTAAAGTAAATCCCTTCATTTAAACGTTATTATCCCTAAATATTCTACTCTATCCCAATTAATTGTGTAGAAATGGATTTTACAAATAGATTTGCGGCAGAATAAATTATTATGCAAGATAAATCGTATAGTCAGATCAGAGCAATGCTGGCAATAACCCGATACAGTTTAAAGGCTATTTTTCGCAGTCCAAGTGCGGTAATATTCAGTATTGGGTTTCCGCTTATTTTCATTTTAATCTTCGGGTTTGTTGGAGGAAGTGGCAAAATGCTTTTGCATGTAGCTATAGATAAAAAAACGGATACCAATAACATATTCTATCACGTAATAAAAGATAATATAGGTCTTAAAATAGAAGAGTACGACAATCAAGCCACACTCAATAAAGACCTTGAAAAGGGTGATATAACTGCTGTGCTCAGTATTGTAGATAATAAAACGGTTGCAGGTCCAAAATACCTGATACATATTAAAAGTAGTGAGGCTGTTAATCAACAGAATATTCAATTACTTAGGGTTATTCTTGGTTCTGTTGTAAGCAAGTTCAATGAAAGACCCATCAATGAAAAGCTGGTAGAACTGAGCGAAGAAACTGAAACAGTTCCCGGAAGAACCTATAGAACTATCGATTTTATATTACCCGGACAATTAGGGTTCTCATTACTCAGCGCAGGGGTGTTTGGAGTTGCCTTCCTGTTCTTTAATTTACGTCAGCAACTGGTTCTAAAACGTTTTTATGCTACCCCTATTCAGCGTCCATACATTGTAATGGGAGAAGCATTTTCCAGAGTAATATTTCAAATCATTACTGCCATTATCATCATTGGTTTAGGGCATTTTGCTTTTCATTTTACTTTAGTACATGGCTTTATAACATTCATGGATATTATGGCACTAAGCTTTGTGGCGCTGATATTGTTTATGGGCTTTGGTTTTATAGTAAGCAATTTCGCTAAAAACGAAAGTACTATTCCTCCATTTGCTAACTTGTTTACCCTGCCTCAGTTCTTGTTGGCGGGTACATTTTTCCCTGTAGAATCATTTCCAAAATGGCTGCAGCCTTTGTGTAATATTCTGCCTCTTACGCATTTCAACAATGCGATGCGAAATATCTCTTTTGAAGGTGCCGGACTATTGGATTGCTGGAAAGAGTTTGGTATCCTCGGTATCTGGATAGTTATTGTTTATGCTGTTGCTATTAAAACATTTAAGTGGGAATAATGAGACACATCAAATTGTTATTAATCAGTATTGTTGTATTTATACTCATCCTTTTTGGAATGTCATTGCTATTTCCCTCCACTGTAGTGATATCAAGAGCAGTAGATATTTCTGCGAATGCTAATGATGTATATAAAAAGCTGGACAATTGTATTGCCTGGAAGAGTTGGGTAACACAGTTAAATGATAGTTCTTTAAGGACTTTTACCGCTACAAAAATTCATTCCGATAAACTTGATGTTACTATTACTGCAATTCAGTCAGATAAAATAATAAGTGAATGGAGGGTTGTAAATGGTAATCTGCAGGAGTCTACCATGCGTATCATCAGTGCTTCTTCAATGCCAAATGCTATTACAATACAGTGGCAGTTTGAGGAGCATATTAACTGGTATCAGCCTTGGGAGAAATTTGCTTCTTTAGTAGGGGATCAGGTAATGGGAACTATGATGGAAAATAATTTAAACAACCTGAAAAAGCAGGTAGAAATAAACTAAATATTGTTACTATAAAAAGCATATAAATTGAATAAGATAGTAAGTGTAATCATAGGGGTGTTAATCTTAGTTGGTTGCGAAAATGACATCCATAAAGTACAATCATTAAGCGACAAATCTACGGGGGTAGAAGAGGGTAAGGATATTGTTAGTTTTCTTAGCCAGAGTGGTGTTGTAAAAGCTAAACTAACTGCTCCATTAATGCTGAGAACCTTATTGGATACTGTTAAAGTTGAATTCCCTAAAGGTTTACATGTTCTTTTCTATGATAGCCTTGCTAATCCAGAAAGCGATCTTACCTCGAAGTATGGTAACTACTACGAGAATGATAATAAAGTATTTCTAAGAGATAGTGTTAGGGTGTTTAATGTAAAAGGCGATACCCTATGGTGTAAGGAATTATACTGGGATCAAAACAAGAGTACCTTTTTTACAGATAAGCCTATTAAAATCAGTCAACATCAGCCACGTCAGACTATCTATGGTTTAGGCATGACAGCCGATCAGAATTTCAAGTGGTTCTCCATTAAGAAAATTGGTAAAATATTTACCGGACACGACAACTTTATGAGTGTTCCCGATAGCACATTATAAATAAGTAATAAAACACAAACGCTGGGGTTAAACTATTCTTCTGCCCCTTTTATGTTATACAATTTATTGTATGCCATAATAAAGATAGCGCCAAGATTCTTATGCGGTGGCACATAATCATCAAATCTGCTGCGATCTTTTGGCGTCTTAAAAGTGGTATAAAGGTCTTTCCATATCTGTGGCCAGTTTAAGTCTTTACCTTCTCTTAATATCTCTGTAATGATATTGATAATGGCACTATTTACCACCCCTGTTCCTACCTGTTTGGAAGCAATGATCTGTGCTGTAGGACAGAAGCTAAGTACATCCGACAAATTGTTATACCCTCCACAACTTCCCAGCAAAATTACTTTCGATGATACGGGTAGCTGACTAATAGTAGACTTTACATAATAACTATGACCTCTATGAATCGTAATTGTAGGGTTAATATTCATGGAGTCAAGATAAGAGATTAGCTTGTCCTGAGCTTGTCTATCAAGGTCTTTTAATTCATCTAATGCTCTGTTGGCAAACATAACTATTGGCGTTCCTTTTGTAGTAGAAACTTCTATCCAGTCGGGCTTGTTTACTACCTTCCAGTTGGAGCTGCTTTGAAAGGTGTTTTTAAAGTCAGCAAATATGTTTGCACCATCTTTATCTCCATAAAAAAACAACTGAATATAAATGGTGCCTGTAACAGAATCCTGCAATTGTTTATTAGGCATAATATATACAGAGGGAATATTTAATTGCTTTGTTAAATCAACTTTACTTGCAGTGTCTATAGAAGAGAAAATGGTGTGTAATAAACGGTAGATGGTAGCACCTCTTTTGTTCGTAGTAGTATCAAATTGTGATTCCAGTTCGGTTACCCTCGTAATAATAATATTCTTTATTCTGGCATCGTTAATGCTGGCATACGAATCAGCAACATCTACTGCATCTTCCAGCGTACTGTTTTTATCCAGACCAGTAACAAACTTTTTCATCAGAGCGTCGGCTGTATCCCGGTCCATACTACTCATAAAGTTGTCAAGGGTATTAAAGCCTGCAGCCATCTTAAGGAATTTTCTGTAGTAATCATAGTTTACGTTTCTTAATAATCGTTCTGCATCAGCAAAAGTCATTCTTTCAAATATTCTTTTGTAAACACCAAGATAACTACTCGTATATATTTCATCCTCCGCTACTACGGATAAATAATATAATTCTTCAGCGCCAAGATGTTCCAGCTTTTTAAAACGCTTTGCTTCGTTTTCAATTTCGTGTAAACCATTAATCTCATCTATATAATACTCTACTGCTTTAGCCTTCAGTTTTTGAGTAAGAATTGGCATTACCAATGGTACATCACCATTGGCCATTCTGCCAGCATAACTGATTTCTGTAGCCACTAAAAGCTTATAATATTCATCATCATTATCCAGTACTTTACTTATAGAATCCATAGTAAGTCTGTTATGGTAAATCTCATCCAGGAATGGAAAGTAAGAACGACCGGCATTCATTTTGGATATCTTACAGATAAGATTAATAAGGGAGTCTTTGCTATTTCTGATTAATTTTCCAACTGCATTATTTGCAGAAGAATAGTTGTATATATTTTCAGGAAATGAATGGCCATAGGCGGCTAAAAGGCTATCAGCAAAAGGTACATTAGGATGTTGTTGTACTATATTAATAATATTTTCCGGGAAACGCTGACAGGTTTTTAGGATAATAGCATTATTTGCTTCTTCTGAATTAAAACCGTTTTTAAAGGCAATGTTTCTGGTAATCAGGGCAACTACCTGCCAGTCATATCGGTCAATAATAGGGATAAGCGATTTGCCCTTTATTTCCAGCTGCATGGTTTCATTAAAGGCAATTATAAGTTCGCTTAACAGCGTTCCTTTTATACTGTTAACCCGGTATGCATTGGTAAACTCTGTTAATAATTCATACACACTTCTTAACCATTTGTATTTGTCTGCATCGTTAAAACTGGTGTCGTTTTCTATCCTTAACTGTATGGCCAGAATCCTGCTATTTAGAATCTGAGTAAGCTGATTATTTACATCTGGGTTTTTAGTAGCCCTGAAAGCAGAGTCATTTGCTCCATGAAAATGAATGATGTCATCTTGCGCTTTTCGGATATTATCATGAAATATCTGCCGCATACGAGGCACATTAGCAAAAGAATTGCCCGGCTGACTATATGAGCTAACAGAAGTAATAATTACAGTTAAGAATAATATTATTTTTTTCATCTTTTTATTAGGAGGCTACAAAAATACAGTCCTTTACATTGAATGTTCATAATGAGTTAACAATTAGATAATACCACAAAGTTTATACCAATACCGATTCTCTATTAAATTTGTGTAAATTCTATGTTAATGGAAAGTGTCAAAGCTAAAAAAATTCTGATTGCCGACGATGAACCTGATATTCTGGAAATTATCAGTTTCAACCTTCAGAAAGAAGGATACGAAGTTTTTACAGCAAAGGATGGAAATGATGCTTTAATTAAAGCCAAATTACACCAGCCCGATTTAATTATTCTGGATATAATGATGCCAGGGAAAACTGGAATTGAAGTATGTAGTATACTTAGAGCACAACCTCAATTTAAAGATACAATCATCGTTTTCCTGACTGCATTAAGCGATGATACCAGCGAAATAAAAGGGCTCGAAACAGGAGCCGACGATTACATTACAAAGCCTATCAGCACAAAAGTGATCGTTTCTAAAGTAAGCTCTTTATTAAGAAGAATGCCTAAAGAAGAAACATCTTCTACACTTACTATTGGCGATATTGTAATCGATCCTGCTCGTTATCTGGTGATTATAAAAGGAGTTGAACTGGTTTTTTCCCGTAAAGAATTCGAACTGTTATACCTACTTGCTTCCAAGCCGGGCAGAGTATTCTTAAGAAATGAAATTCTTTCTCAGGTATGGGGCAACGATGTAATTGTAGGAGATAGAACCATTGATGTTCATATTCGTAAAATACGAGCTAAAATGGAAACAGATTGTATCACTACTATAAAAGGAGTGGGGTACAAGTTCGAGTATAGTTAATTCCTCGCTGAATATATTGTTTACTCAGTTAAGCTAAGACTACTCTTGCTGGTTGTATTAATTCCGTTTCTTATACTTTCTTAAATATATTTGCAGACGACTTTCTTTATAACACAACTATAAAATACTGCATTGATTTCCATTAAAAATTTATCGCCTCGTCAGTTGTCTGCACTTACTGCATCTGCATTAGCGCTTGGTAATGGGGTAATATTTTATATTCTCGAGTATAAATTGTTGCCAGCTTTTCTGGCATTGGTGGGTACTTTTTTAGCAAGTTATTATTTGATAGGATTTGTGTTGGAGTACTTTATTTATCGTAAAATTAAACTCATTTACAAGTTTATTTATCAAACGAAGGCCAATAAAAGAGAAGAAATGTACTACCAGTATATTCTTCCAAGAAAAGGCATTGATGAAGTAAGAGAAGATGTAGAAAAATGGGCCGAGCAACGTAGTTCAGAAATAGAAAATCTTAAGAAAAACGAAGCCTTCAGAAAGGAGTTTCTGCAGAATCTGGCACATGAATTTAAGACACCAATATTTGCAATTCAGGGCTATGTGGATACACTCTTAAATGGAGAATTAAATAACCCCGATGTTAATGTTAGATTCCTTACAAATGCTTCCAAAAATATTCATCGTTTAAGTAGTTTAATAAAAGATCTCGACGAAATTATTAGTCTCGAGATGGGGGAGCAGCCCTTATATAAAGAGTCGTTTATTATTCAGGATCTGATAAAAGAAGTGTATGAAGCTTTGTTTATTAAATCCGAAGCAATGGCTATTAAATGCAATATCAAAAAGGGGTTCGAATTCCCCATTACTGTATTTGCCGATAAAGAAAAGATAAGAGAAGTAGTAAACAATCTGGTAGTGAATGCCATTAAATATGGTAAGCACGGTGGGTTTATTACAACTGGTATTTATAAGCTGGATGGCGAAAGAGTATTGATTGAAATAAGCGATGATGGTATAGGTATTGCCGAGGAGCATTTATCCCGTGTATTTGAAAGATTCTACCGTACCGATCGAGGTCGGAGTCGTAACGTAGGCGGAACAGGTCTGGGCTTAGCTATTTGTAAACATATCATGGAAGCCCATGGTCAGTCAATTCATGTACGTAGCAAGCTCGATGTTGGTACCACTTTTGGCTTCACATTATCTACTAAAAAAGGAAGCTAAAAGTATTTGAACAACTCCCAAGCCATCTTTATTACTCAGATCATTTCTTATTTGTATTCATTATCCATTTTCAATCATCCATTGTCCATTAATTTGGGCGTTGCCACTTCGTTCCTCGTGGCCCGTGCTATCATTCCAATCTTTTTTTTGCCCTTGTATTTAGCTCCCCTTTAGGGCAATGTCATTTAGTTAAGGACACAAAAAGTAAAAACCATTGAGTTATGAACTGAAAAATATTCAGTTCTTTGTAATGACTAA
>CAIVPM010000126.1 GCA_903907815.1 uncultured Chitinophagaceae bacterium
AAGATAGGCTGTCCGGTAAAAAATGTATTTTTGCTCATTGGGAATTTTTTTGTGTCGTAACTCAAAAATAACCAAGAGGGAGGACTTCGGTTCTCCTTTTTTATTGAAAGTGCTCAATTTTTTAACCGGACGCCAATGATTCAACAATGTGCTAATGAATACAAATTAAAATACAAACAAATCAGCAATCACCAACACGGCGAAGACTACACTGGCTATGCCATTGGCGGTCATGAAGGCTATATTTACCTTGCTTAAATCGTTGGGTTTTACCAGGGAATGCTGATAGATAAGCATGGCAACAAAAACGGCGATACCTATCCAGTAAATCCAATGGAATTGTCCGTAATAACCGGCAGCAATTACACAGGCAGCACTGATAATATGAAGTAGCTCGGACACTCTTAATGCCCTTACTTTTCCAAGGCGGGAAGGGATGGAATATAAATCGTTGCTCTTATCGAACTCTTCGTCCTGCAGGGCATAAATAATATCGAAACCGCTTACCCAGAATATTACCGACAGAGAGAAGAGCACGGGCACCCATGCGAAAACGCCTGTTACTGCAAGATAAGCGCCTATAGGGGCAAGCGAGAGGCCGAGACCCAACACTAAGTGACAAAGTGCGGTGAAACGCTTGGTGAAACTGTAGAACAGGATAACAAACAATGCTACGGGGGAGAGGTAAAAGCAAATAGAATTGATAAAATAGGTGGCGATGGTAAACAACACGCAATTTAATATTACAAAGCGAAGCGCACTATTGGCGGAAATGATTCCCTTAGGAATTTCCCGAATGGCAGTACGAGGATTCTGTGCATCGAAACTACGATCGAGATAACGATTAAATGCCATTGCAGCACTACGCGCCGTGACCATGCAAACCAATACTAAAAAGAACTTAAATCCATAACGAAAATACCATGGTGCTGAATTGGTAATGGATTCGCTTTTTATTACTCCCAGACAAAACCCTATCATAGCAAAGGGCATAGCAAAAATGGTATGCGAGAATTTGACTAAGGAGAGATAATTTTTTATTTTGTTCATATAAAATTCTTATTGCAGGTTACTGGTTACCAGTTTCTGGTAAATAGCAACGGCCTACATTATAATAACTGTTTGCGTGTTAATTCCCAGAGCACTATTCCTGCTGCTACCGATATATTCAGGGAATGCTTGGTACCAAACTGTGGTATTTCGATACAGCCATTGCAAGCTGCAATTACGGTATTATCCACCCCTTCTACTTCATTGCCAAATACTACTGCAATATTATCTTCTACTGCAAAGCTTTCGAGGGAAATACTTCCTTCGGCCTGCTCGACAGCGAATACCTTATACCCTTTTTCTTTCAGTAGGTTTACTGCTTCGATAGTAGTAGATAAGTAATGCCATTCCACCGTTTCGGTAGCACCAAGTGCGGTTTTATGAATATCGCGATGAGGAGGTTTGGGCGTATAACCGCAGAGATAAACTGCCTGTATTAAAAATGCATCGGAAGTACGGAATACACTGCCCACATTGTGCATGCTGCGTACATTATCGAGGATAACGACGATCTTCTTTTTGTCGGCCTGTTTAAATTCTTCGACAGACATTCTCCCAAGTTCATCCATGCTTAATTTTCGAACCATATTAATACATCGTGAGTCGTGAGGAATACATCGTGAATCGTGAGGAATACATCGTGAGTCGTGAGGAATACAAGAATACAGGAGACAGGAGTGAGGAGATAGGAGAATACATTTGTGTTATGATATATTTATCTACCTCGGCTATTGTTTTTCCTTTGTTATTTAACGAAAACGCAGTTGAAGGTTCCTCCGGTTACATTTATTTTGTTGCCTAAAGTATTCTTAACGGTAACATTGTAAGTTCCTATTAAAGTATCGGCACTATAAGTAGTAAAGTTTACCAGACCGGTAATAACAGAAGAATCGGTGGTGGTGGAATATAAATCGGAAGATGCAGTACCAATCTGATACAATGCACTTGCCTGTTTAGACCCCATACCATAGGTATTATTCTTTAAAGGCCCTTTGAAAGTAAGGGTAAATACTTTGTATGGACTTTTATTTAGAATAGCATTCAGATGATAGATAGGTGCGGGAACAGAATCGGTAGACCATACTCTTTCCAGATAAATATTTTCGTCGGAAACGCTAAAGGCTGCACCAGTATTGCTTGGCAGACCAGTAATAGTTCCTTTATTGACAGGAACCACCACGGTATTATCCTTTTTGCAGGAAAGCATCATTAATGAACTAATAAAAGCTACTGTAACGAGTGAAAATATTCTTGACATGTTTTAATCTCTGTTTGAGACAAAAATATTCAGATTTATAATACGAAGAGCATTTTAACGGTAATTAACGAAAAAGGGGGAGGAAAGGCAAAGAGGCGATAGGCAAGGAGGCAAGAGGAATACAGCAAAACGCTAAACGCAGAACGCTTAATGCTAAATACAAATACAGAATAAAAACAGCATTAAAATGTATTGTTCTGCTTTGTGCGTTCTGCGTTTAGCGTTCTGCTTTTAGCGTTCTGCTTTTAGCGTTTAGCGTTAAGCCTACAAAAAAGGGATCGATAATTGCTTATCAATCCCTTTGGATATATAGTGAGTAGTAAGTGACTATGCTACTTTCTAATCTGGTTTTTTACCGTCGAGGAAAGTATTGATGGAAGAGATATTGGTATTATCGTTCTCATCCTTTCCTACCGTATACTTACTATAGAAATTTTCTACAGAAGTAAGGGTATTACCAAACAACTCCATGTTTCTTCTGATATATGCCGGAACAGTTTCGAACTCGTTGTTAGGATCTGCTGCATTCATATTGAATGACAATGAACGTAATTTTTGTAAACGCTCAGCAGCTCTTTTTCTTTGCTCTTCGGTTTCGTCCATTATTTCATTAGCAACATTTACAGGAGCGTGATATACTGGTTCTTCTACCGTTCTTTCCGATACCTGATACAGCTCTTGTTCTTCTACCTTAAATGGAGCTGGAACAACGTGTGGTGCATGCCCTATTTCATCTTCGTGTTTGATAGCAGCAACCGTATTGAACAGGTTAATTTCCTGAATTTTCACTTCTGCATTTCTTTCCTGCATGGTGATATTCATTATATTTTCTTCCACCTCTGTTCTGGTTTCTTCTTCTTTTACTGTTGCCTGAAAACTGCTGGCAATAGTATCATCCGCATAAATATTGTTTGGACGAGATAAGAAAGCTTTTTCCAGTCTATCCACCACCTGAGGTTGTTCTACTTCTTTAACTTCCTCCACTTCATGTGTATCCACTACATGGGTATCAACAACATACTCTTCTTCGGTTTGTAATTCAAAAACCAATGGTTGATCGTAGTTGTACATTTCAGGCGTTACAGCAGGCGCATCAACAGGCGTTTCTACTGGAGCTTCTTCTATTATCTGTGGCATCAGGTAACTTTCCATTACCTCGTTGTTATAATTAATTTCAGGAGTAACAGCAGGTGCTTTTACTTCTTCTACTACTTCTTTAGCAATAGGGAAAAGAGTAGCCTGAGCCATTTTTTGCTCTTCGCCTTCTACTCCTAAAGTCATTACAATCTTTTCAGGAGTAGGTTCTGCTTTCTTTTGAACAACTGGCTCTGCAAAAGGATCTTTAGCATCGAAACCAGTAGCTATTAAAGTGATAGAAATTTTGCTACCAAGTGTATCATCATAACCTTGTCCAACAATCAGATCGGTACCTTCGCCAGCCTGCATTCTGAGGTAGTTGGTGATCATATCAATTTCATCCATAGTGAACTCGTGTTCGCCTTCTGAAGTATTGATATTGATTAATACCCATTTAGCACCTTTGATATCGCTATCGTTCAATAATGGAGAGTTCAATGCTTCTTCGATAGCAATCTGTGCTCTGTTTTCACCTTCTGCTTCTGCTTTACCTAAGATAGCCACACCACCATTCTTCATAACAGTACATACATCGGCAAAATCGACAATGATATGTCCGCGGCTATTGATAATATCGGTAATACATTTAGCAGCTGTAGCTAATACGTTATCGGCTTTAGCCCATGCTTCCTTCATTTTAAGGTTGCCGTATTGTTGTCTTAATTTTTCGTTGCTGATTACCAGTAAAGTATCTACGTAAGGGGTTAACTGACGGATACCTTCCTGTGCCTGCAATAATCTTTTAGGTCCTTCGAAAGCGAAAGGAGTAGTAACGATACCAACGGTAAGAATGCCCATTTCCTTACACACCTGTGCAACGATAGGAGCACCACCAGTACCTGTACCACCACCCATACCGGCAGTAACGAAAGCCATCTTGGTATTTAATTCCAGAATGCTTTTTATTTCCTGTAAAGATTCTTCGGTAGCTTTTTTTCCTACTTCAGGATTTGCACCAGCACCAAGACCTTGTGTAAGGTGTGGCCCCAGCTGTACTTTATTAGGAACAGCGCTTTGTTCTATTGCTTTAGCATCTGTATTGCAGATAACAAAATCAACGCCTTCAATAGATTGAGTGAACATGTGATTTACGGCATTTCCGCCGCCGCCACCAACACCCAGTACTTTGATGATGGAAGATTTTTGTTTTGGCAAATCAAAATGAATCATAGTAACGGTATTTAATAATTAATAAGTAAGTTTTTGTTTTCTAAGTTGTATTATCCTATATGTTTATCATCTTCTTCTTTGAATAAATCTACAAGGCTCATTTTAATATTATCCCAGAATCCTGAGCCTTTTAATTTCTCTACTCTTTCGCTCACAGGAACCGAAGCTGGTGTTTCATCTACCACAGGTTCATTAACGGTTTCAGTAACTACCTGCTTTAAACTGTTTGGTACAGAAACCTTAACGAAAGAAGTTTCGAACTCTTTATGTTTATTATCAAAATCATTGTATCCTTTTAGTATCAAACCGATACAGGTAGAGTACATTGGCTTCTTTAATTCATCAATATGATTGGTTACGAGGTGCTCATTTGGATAACCTACACGAGCATTTAAACCTGTAACAAATTCAGTTAACTGTAATAAATGTTTTAACTGAGAACCACCACCGGTAAGGATGATACCGCCATTCAGCATTCTGCTATCCATACCCACCTGTTTAAGGTGATAAGCAACGAAATCTAAAATCTCGCCCATTCTTGCCTGAATAATCAAGGAAAGATTTTTAACACTGATTTCTTTACTTGGCAATCCTCTCAAACCTGGGATAGTGATATAAGCATTTGCTTTTGTTTCGTCGGCTAAAGCGCTACCAAACTGAATCTTCATAGCTTCGGCCTGTGTTTTTAACACACCTAATCCTTTCTTGATATCATCGGTAATATTCTCGCCACCAAAAGGTATAACAGCTGTATGTTTTAAGATACCTTCATGAAAGATAGCCAGATCGCTGGTACCACCACCAATATCCAACACCGCTACACCAGAATCCATATCCATGCTGCTCATTACTGCACTTGCACTCGCTAACGGTTGCAATACAAGATCCTTTGTTTTAAGGCTGCTTCTTTCTACTGCACGATTGATATTTCTGATAGCATTTTTATCCCCTGTAATGATGTGAAAAGTTGCACCAACTTTTACGCCCATATAACCAACCGGGTTCTTGATGTTCTGAAAATTATCTACACTAAAATCCTGCGGTATTACTTCAATAATCTGATCTCCGGCAGGAATAAAAGTTTTCTTTTGATTTTCTACCAGCTGCTCTACTTCAAACTTCTGGATTTCAATGTCAGAGTTTTGTCTAACAATATCTCCACGAGTCTGAAGACTCTTTATATGATGACCTGCGATACCAACATACACCTCATTAATTTCTAAGTCGGGATTGTTTTTATAGCAGTTTTCTAAAGCTTGTTTGATAGAGTCGATAGTCTGATCGATATTTAATACCTGACCATGCTGAACCCCACTACTGTTAGCTCGGCCAAATCCAAGTATCTCCAGTTTCCCCTGTTCGTTCTTTCTACCTGCAATAGCAGCGATCTTGGTTGTACCAATATCTAATCCAACAATTATAGGTGCCTCATTTTGACTCATATATTTTCGTTTTTAAGGATATTAATCCGTTTACAATTAGTTATTTTTATTCATTACCGCCTTTGGAACCAACGGTTTTTTAATATTTTCTTTCTTATTTATACTACTACCAATAGATGATAACGGAATATCTGTCGGTTTATTTTGTTTAACAACAGAAAGTTTTTGCTCTTTTTTAGCTGCATTTTCCGCTACTGTACCTTTCTTTTTATCTATAGAATCTTTTGCCACCATTGCAACAGAGGTGTTCGATGCTGTAGTATCTATGAAATTAGCGACAGTATCTATTGAATAAGTTGCTGTTGTTTTAGATGCTACCACCTGATTATCGTACTCTACATTCAGTCTGGTATAAGCCGACATATCTTTTGCATAGAAAACATTTTTATAAAATGCTTTCAGCTTTCTAAGCTTACTTTCAATAGAATCTGCTGAGCCAAATTCCACGAGGTGATTACCCATTGCAGGCACCAGTTCGAAGGTTGCTTTAGGGGTAATATTCACCTGCGCAATCTGTGCATTCCAGAAGCTATCGCTGGTAATTTTATTCACCAGCTTCACGGTATTTTTCAGCAACAAACTATCTGGTGAGGATAATGTATCCTTGTTGCTGGTGAAGCCTGTAATAACCAACACTCTTGCACTTGCCTTACCCGTTAATGGTAATCTATTCGCAAAGGCATCAATATAGAAGGATTGATTATCTACACAGAAAACTCTCGCTTTTGGCTCTCTCTGTTTTACAGATACTTCCAATACATTTTGTTTATCAAAGAACAACTGTACATCCCTGATCCAATGATTCTGTTTTATAACATTCTCTAATGCAAACAGATTGATGGTATTAATCTCCTTCCCTATTACTGATCCATTAATATTCACCAGCTCTATCACATCGTCCTTTTCTATAAAGCTCTCCTGATCTACATTCTTAATGTCTACATTAATACCTACACAAGCATGGTGACTTTTAATTCTGGAGGCAGCTCCCAACAAGACAATAGTTACTACCCCTGCTGCAATCCAGCAAGAAGTAATAATCCTGTTTTTAAGAAGCTGATTCATTTTCATTTATTTAGTCTCTAAAATATTTTTAACCGGAATAACCAATGTATCTATATCACCTGCCCCTGCCATCACCACAATCTTAGGTTTATGATCACTCATCCATTGTTTCAATTCTTCTTTACTTAATACTCTTTTATTTACCGCTGATACCTTATCCAGAATCATATTACTATCTACACCTGGCATTGGCAATTCTCTTGCCGGATAGATTGGTAATAAAATTAGTTCATCTACCAGACTTAAGCTCTCTGCAAACTCGTTGGCAAAGTCGTTTGTTCTGGAATACAAGTGAGGTTGAAATACCAGCGTAATTTTCTCCCCTTTGTACATATCCTTCACCCCTGTAATCAACGCTCTTAACTCCTCGGGATGATGTGCATAATCATCAATCAACACATGCTCTTCGTTCTTTATAATATACTCAAATCTTCTCTTTACTCCTCTGTAAGCAGCAACAGCTTCTTTTATTTTTTCGTTATCAATCTTAAGGTGTTTAGCCACTGCAATTGCAGCAACTGAATTCTCGATATTGTGCATACCGCCCATGGATAAAGCGATATCTTTTATGGTTTCTCCATTAATTGTGATATCATATATATAAGAACCATTTTCAATTCTGACATTGGTGGCGAAACAATCTGATGAAGTATTGTTGTAGCTGTAAGTTTCTTTGTCAGGATAAGTAAACTGAACGTTATCTCCTATTCCAAATTTAGTAATCAATAATCCTAAAGGCTTCAGTTTCTCGGAGAACTGGATAAATGTTTTCTGCAACTCTTCTTTGGTACCATAGATATCCAAGTGATCTGCATCCATAGAAGTAATGATAGCCACATCGGGTTTCAACTTCAGAAAGCTTCTGTCATATTCATCTGCCTCTACCACCACTACAATGTTTGGATTGCTCCAGAAGTTAGTTTGATAGTTGGCAGAAATACCACCCAGAAAAGCATTGCATCCATAACCCGAATGGCGAAGAATATGTGCCACCATCGAAGTAGTAGTTGTTTTGCCATGCGTACCTGCTATACAAATATTGAAAGAGGTCTCGGTAATTATCTGCAGTACATCGCTTCTCTTTAAAACAGGATAACCATTATCCTTATAGAAATTTAGTTCAGTATGATTTGCAGGGATAGCAGGTGTATACACCACAAAATCTACTTCCTTAGGAATCAGTTGTACATTATCCTCGTAATGAATATTAATGCCGGATGCCTCCAATGTTCTGGTAAGTTCAGTGGAAGTTTTATCATAACCAGAAACAGTAGCGCCCTTCGATATAAAGTATCTTGCCAAAGCACTCATACCTATGCCACCCACCCCAATGAAATACACTTGAATATCCTTTGGATTGTTGCTTAATTTCTGACTAATATTTTGAACTTTTTCCGTCACTGATAATTACTTTTTAATATAGTTTAAAACTGTTTCAGCAATGATAGCATCTGCGTCAATCTTGCCCAGAACAGCAATATTTTTAGTTAGTTGTTCCTGTTCTTCTTTATTGTTTGCAAGGCTAATGATAGCCTTACCCAATTCTGTCTGAACATCTTTATCTACAATCATTTTTGCAGCGTGCTTATTTACCAGTTCCACCGCATTAGCCGTTTGATGATCTTCTGCAGCAAATGGATAAGGAACAAAAATGACTGGCTTCTTTACTACACAGATTTCTGCTACTGCCATTGCACCTGCACGGGATACTACGATATTGGAGGCAGCATAAGCTACACTCATATCAGTAATAAAATCGCTGATCCAAACCTTACTATCTTTTACTATAGACTGATATTGAGCAGCATTGCCTTTACCTGTCTGCCAGATAACCTGAATATCTGCACTAACAATCTCGTTAATACAAGCAGCAATAGCATTGTTGATGCTTCTTGCTCCAAGACTTCCACCTGTAACCAAGAGGGTAGTTTTATCTGTTGACAGTCCGAAAGATTTCAGTGCTTCGTTGCGGTCAATCTTTTGCTGAACAATATTTTTTCTGATAGGATTTCCGCTCTTTATAATATTGCTTGCAGGGAAGAATTTATCCATTCCATCGGAAGCAACAAAAACCTTCGTTGCTTTCTTACCCAACATGATATTCGATTTACCTGCAAAAGAATTACTCTCGTGTATGAAGGTTGGAATACCTTGTACCTGAGCATATTTCAATACTGGAAAACTGGAATAACCTCCCACTCCAATTACTGCATCGGGAGAGAAAGATTTAATTATGTTTTTAACCTGAAAGAAACTCTTTATCAGCTTAACAGGCAATGATACATTCTTTAGTAAAGAGCTTCTGTTATAACCAGCAATATCAATTCCTTTTATGTTATAACCAGCCTCCGGAACTTTCTCCATTTCCATTTTTCCTTTGGCCCCAACGAATAATATTTCCACTGCAGCATTTTGTTCCTTCAAAGCATTTGCAATAGCAATAGCCGGGAAGATATGTCCTCCAGTACCGCCTCCTGCAATGATGATTCTTGGAGCGCCTTGTGATAATATGTTAATCGTATTACTCATTTATAATATTCGTATTTACTATAGGAACCATAACCGGTTCCAATGGCTTACTTTCAGCCTGTTCTACATTCCTTGCTACACTCAAAATAATCCCTATTGCTGCGCAGGTAAACAGAAACGAACTACCTCCCATACTAATCAATGGAAGTGTAACCCCTGTTACCGGTACAATATTTACATTAACCGCCATATTAGCAATTGCCTGAATGGCCAACGTAAAACTTAAAGCCAATGCCAGAAATGCACCAAATGCATAAGGACATTTTCTGAATATCCTAATCCCTCTAAACAGGAACAACATATATATAAACATGATGAATGCTCCTCCAAATAATCCGTACTCCTCTATTATTATCGCAAAAATGAAATCGTTATATGCTTGAGGTAAATAGTTGCGCGCTATACTATTACCTGGACCTTTACCAAATAATATTCCCCCATTGGCAATAGCCATCTTAGCTTGTTGCACTTGATAAGGAATATCCTGATTGCTACCATATATAAAGTCCTGTGTTCTTTTTACCCAGGTACCCAGACGCCCCACTCCTGTTAGCTTCTCTAAGATTGCTTCTTTCTTACTTTCTTCATCAGCAACTTTTGGCTTATAGGTAATTACTGCCAGACTTATAATCAATGCTATTGGAATCATCGCAAGAGCTATTGTTAGAATAATATGCTTCAGGCTCACCCGGCCTATAAACATTAATAACAACGAAGTAGCTCCCGTTAGTAAAGCATTGGATAGGTTGGCAGGCATAATTAAAGCACAGACAATCACTACCGGAATTATGGTTGGCAAAAATCCCTTTTTAAAATCTTTTATATCTTCTTGCTTTTTACTCAGTACCCTCGACAAGTACATGAATAAAGCAATCTTGGCAAAATCGCTCGTTTGAAAAGTCATATTAATGATGGGTACTTTTATCCATCGGGTACCTTCATTAATCTTAGCTCCAAAAGCTAATGTGTATATCAGTAATGGAATAGATATTACTAATAAAATGGATGCCATTCTGGAAAAGACAGTGTAATTAACTTTATGTAAAAAGTAAATAATCAGCATACCCACAAACATGAACGCGAGTTGCTTGAATAAATACAATTCTACATTACCGTGATTCTTCTTATAAGCCAGCGACCCCGTAGCACTATAAACTACCAGTACGGAAGTAAGTGCCAGAATAATCACAATACCCCAGATATACTTATCCCCGCGTGTTTTTTCCAGCACGCTACCCTTCACTCCTTCAAAAGAAGGAATCTGGGTGAATAGCCTATCTACAGTATTATTCTCCATCATCTACAGTTCTTTTACAGCATCTTTAAATTGAGTGCCTCTGTCCTCATAGTTCTTAAATAAATCGAAACTTGCACATGCAGGACTTAACAATACAACATCGCCTTTTGTAGATAATTCAAAAGCACTCTGAACTGCATTCTTCGCATTCTTAGTTTCAATGATAGTAGGAACTTTACCTTTAAAAGCAGCAATGATTTTCTTGTTATCCAGACCCAGACATACAATAGCTTTCACTCTTGTTTTTACCAAGTCTTCGATAAGAGAATAATCATTCCCTTTGTCGGTACCACCCAATATCAACACACAAGGTTTTGTCATACTTTCTAAAGCATACCATGTACTGTTCATATTAGTTGCTTTGCTATCATTGATAAAATCAACACCTCTTACGGTAGCAACGTGTTCCATGCGATGTTCCAGACCTTTGAAGTCCTGAACTGCTTCCCTGATCTTCTCCTTCCGGATACCAATTACGGAAGTTGCAATACATGCTGCCATAGTGTTGTAATTGTTATGATTGCCTTTTAAAGCAAAATCATTAATGCTCATGGATACGCGTTCTTCTTGAATCCTTAGCATCATCTGGTCGCCCTTAATGTATGCGCCTTTTTTAATCTCATGTTTCATGGAAAAAAATAATGGGTGAATATGTGTGTGTGTAGTAAGTAATCTCAATTTGCTGGTAATAACCTCATCATCATCGCAACAGATAAAGCAATCCTGCTCGGTCTGATTTTCGATGATTTTAAATTTGCTGTCTATATAATTTTCAAACTTGTAATCGTATCTATCCAGGTGATCTTCTGTAATGTTCAATAGAATAGCCACATCGGGGCGGAAGTATTTTATATCATCCAGCTGGAAAGAACTAATCTCGGCAACGTACCATGCTACTGGTTGTTCGGCAATCTGTTTAGCTATTGAATAACCAATGTTTCCTACCAGTGCACAATCCAATCCTGCCTTCTTGCAGATATGGTATATTAATGAAGTAGTAGTACTCTTTCCATTGCTGCCAGTGATAGCTATTATCTTACTACCCCCTTTATAACGGTAAGCAAGTTCTATCTCACTAATCAGTTCTATTCCTTTAGCTTTAATTTGTTTAACCAATGCATTCTTTTCAGGAATACCAGGGCTCTTTACAACCAATGAAGCATTCAAAATTTTATCTTCTGTATTACCTCCTTCTTCGAAAGCGATACCAGCAGTAATCAATTCATTTTTATAGTTCGCTTTCAGCATGCCTGCATCGCTAAGGAATACATCATAACCCACTTTCTTACCCAGCAATGCTGCCCCAACGCCACTCTCTCCTCCTCCCAATATTACAAGCCTCTTTCCTTCACCTCCTGCAAAGGAGATGTTGGCATTTGCTGTATAATATTTATGGATAAAAGTGTTCATTGTTTTATTTACTTATCTTATTTTTAAAGTTGCAATACTGGCTACTACCAATAGGACAGTTACAATCCAAAATCTTATTACAATCTTATTTTCATGAAATCCTTTCTTCTGATAATGGTGATGCAAAGGGCTCATCAAGAATACCCGCCTACCCTCGCCATACTTCTTTTTGGTGTACTTAAAGTAGCCAACCTGAATCATCACACTTAGGTTTTCTACTAAGAATATTCCACAGAAAATAGGTATCAGTAATTCTTTTCTAACGATGATGGCTAAGGAAGCAATTATACCTCCCAATGCAAGGCTACCAGTATCGCCCATAAACACCTGAGCAGGAAATGCATTGTACCAGAGGAAGCCAACGCAAGCACCAACAAATGCACCAACAAATATGGATAGTTCGCCCAGATTAGGGATATACATAATATCCAGATAGTCGGCCATTTTATAGTTACCACTCACATAAACAAAGATGCCTATTGCAGCCCCTATCAATGCACTGGTACCTGCCGCAAGTCCATCGAGACCATCGGTCATATTGGCTCCATTGGAAACTGCTACTATGATGAATGTAACAATCAGGATATAGACTATCCAGGTATATTTTTCAGCGCCAGCTCCCATCCAGGAGATTAGCTTACTATAATTAAACTCATGATTCTTTACAAAAGGAATAGTAGTGATGGGTGTTTTTACTCTAACAAATTTCCTGTCTACACCATCAATTTTCTTAATTACTATATCCTGATTCTTTACCAGCTTTTCTCCTTGTTGTAAAGAAGATTTTACATCGGTAATCACTTCTCTTTCAACTGTAACTGCATTGCTAAAATATAAGGTAGCACCAATAATTAATCCTAAACCCAACTGACCAATTATTTTAGAAACACCTGCCAAACCATCGCTATCTTTCTTCTTATAAGTTTCCCCATTTGCAAGTGCTTTCTGTTTAGATCTAATTTTGATGTAATCATCCAGAAAACCAATTGCACCAAGCCATACCGTACAAAGAATCATCAGACGGATATATACCTTATCAAGATTTGCAAATAATAAAGTTGGTATAAGAATGCCTAATATAATAATGATACCACCCATTGTAGGAGTACCTTTCTTTTGTGTTTGTCCTTCCAGGCCAAGCTCTCTTACAGATTCGCCTATTTGTTTTTTTTGTAAGAACAGGATAATTTTTTTACCATAGATTGTTGTAATCAATAGAGAGAACAGGATAGCCATTGCAATACGGAAAGTAAGGAACTGAAATAGTCCCGAGCCTGGCATATTATAGCTTTGTTTTAACCATGAAAATAATTGATACAACATATCTTTTTCTTTAAACCGTTATTTATTAAACATTTCAAACATCTCTTCCAATACCTTCTTATCATCAAAAGGATGTTTCACTCCTTTTATATCCTGATACTTTTCGTGTCCCTTACCAGCTACCAGTATTATATCATCTTTTTCTGCAATACTCACTGCCAGTTTGATAGCTTCTTTTCTATCTTCAATGGCAATATATTTTTTCTTGGAAGCTGAATCCAGATCAGCAATCATATCGTTGATGATATCAGCAGCCACTTCATTTCTTGGGTTATCGCTGGTGATAATTACTTTATCACTTTTATCGCAGGCAACCTTTGCCATCACTGGTCTTTTAGTCTTATCTCTGTTACCACCACAACCCACTACGGTAATAACTTTTTCGTTTCCTTTTCTAAGCTTATTAATAGTGCTCAATACATTTTCCAGTGCATCAGGTGTATGAGCGTAATCAACTATACCTGTAATCTGTTGTGCACTTACTGTGTAATCGAATCTACCTTCAGCACCACTCAAGCTACTTAATATTGTAAGCACCTCCTGAGGTTTCTTACCCAGACAAACTGCAGCACCATAAACAGCTAAAAGATTGTATGCATTAAATTCTCCAATCATTCTGAAATGAACTTCCAGATTGTTCACCATCATGTGCAAACCCAATAGGCTGTTTTCTATAATTCTACCCTTGTATTCTGCATCAGACTTTAGGCTATATAAATGTTTCTTTGCCTTTGTATTCTGCAACATCACTTCACCTCTTTTATCATCCTTGTTAGAAATAGCAAAAGCAGCAGAAGAAAGGTTATCGAAGAAGGTTTTCTTTACTTTAATATACTCATCAAAAGTCTTGTGATAGTCCAGATGGTCATGGGTTATATTACTGAATAATGCACCGGTAAATTCCAGTCCGAATATTCTTTTCTGGTGAATAGCATGGCTACTACATTCCATGAAAACATACACACAGCCTTCGTTTACCATTTGTCGAAGCAATGCGTTCAATGCAATAGCATCAGGTGTAGTATGAGTAGAAGGAATAATAGTATCGCCAATCTGATTCTGTACAGTACTGATTAAACCACAGGTAAAATTAAACTCTGTAAACAGCTTAAATAATAAGGTAGCTATAGTCGTTTTACCATTGGTACCCGTAACGCCTACCAGCTTAACCTGACTGGAAGGATTATCGTAAAAATTAACTGCAACTATTGCAATTGCTTCCTGTGCATCATCCACCAATACATAGGTTACAGAAGGATTAACATTATCCGGAATCACTTCACAGATAATAGCCGTAGCACCAGTTGAAATAGCAGTATCAATAAATGCATGGCCATCTACCTGAGTACCTTTAGTAGCAATAAATAATGTATTGGCCGATACCTTTCTGGAATCAGTCTGCACAGCATCAACAGTAATGGAAGTAACTCCGATTATTTGTTTCAGATGAACCTTATACAATATTTCGCTTAGTACCTTCATGTTATATTAATTAAGAAACAGTTCTACAGATTTACCTTTTTCAACCGGACTGTTAGGACTAATAGATTGTGCTGTTACTTTTCCCTTTCCTTTTATATTTACTTTAATACCTTTTTCATCGCATAAAAACACAGCATCCTTAGCACTCATTCCTTTTAATAGCGGCATCAGATTGTTCTCGTTATTCGTTACCGCATATTCCTGTGACTTGTTATTTTTATTTACCTCGAACCATTCAGCTGTAGTAGTTGAATTGAAACCAACACCAGCAAATGGAGCAAGCTGTCTGATATCATCTCTATGCAAAATGGAATGATATCTGCTGCTATCTTTTTTAGCTACTACATAGTTATTATTAGCAACATCTTTTACATAGGTAGTATATAGTCTGTCAGCTATTTCTTTAAATACAGGGCCAGCAACTGCAGCACCAAAATATTTCTTAGCTCCTTTCTTATTTTTAATCACTACACAGATAGTGTATTGAGGATTATCAGCAGGAAAATATCCTACAAAAGAAGATTGATAAACCTTATCTACATAGCTTGTTGTTCTATCCTGAACTAATGATGTACCTGTTTTACCTGCTACTTTATATGGACTTCCTTTAAATAAAGCATAACCAGTTGCACCAGGCTCAGAACAAACACCTTTAAGGCATTCTGACAGTTGACTTAATGTTTCATCTGAACAGATTTTGTCGTTCAAAACGGTAGGATTAAATTCCTTTACAAGCGATCCTTCTTCCTTTACAGAACTTACCAGGTAAGGCTTCATCATTTTGCCTTTATTAGCAATCGCATTATATAATGTCAATGTTCTTAATGGAGTTACTTGCAAAGAATAACCAAAAGCCATCCATGGTAACATCGATCTATTGTTCCATCCCTTTTCTTCAGGTTTATGTATTACCGGATTTCTTTCTCCTACAAGGTCAATACCAGTAAGCATATCCATATTTAACTGGTGTAGTCTTTTAGTAAATTGAGAAGGATTATTCTGATAATTAAACCATGCCAGTTTAGCCATCCCTACATTGGAACTTAATTCGAAAGCTTCTTTTACCGATACCTGATTCTTACCATGCTCCTCAGCATCATACACAATCAACTTATCGTTTAGTTCCCATTTTCCTCCCTGAAGATCTATGGTAGAATGTAGGTTTACTTTTTTATCTTCTAATAAAGCAAACATGGTAGCCAGCTTAAATGTAGAACCCGGTTCAGTTGCAAACAATGCATAATTATTATCTTCCCAGTAACCACCATTTTTAGCATTCGAAGTATCTCTTCCTCTGCCCAGATTCGCTATAGCTTTTATTTTACCTGTAGCAGTTTCCATTACTATAGCACAACCATGTTCTGCCTCATTCTCACGCATCATTCTAAGTAAAGATTGCTCTGTAACCTCCTGTATAAATACATTAATGGTAGATACTATATCTTTTCCATTCTGAGCATCCTCCTGTTCATCTTCATCAATTGGCATGCTGATACCACCACCAACATATCTCACCACTCTCGATCCATTCTTACCCTTCAATAAAGTATCATATGCCAGTTCCAATCCTACTTTATTGGTATCTCTTGCCAATCCAATTGTTCTGAAAGCAAGCATCTGATAAGGATTTAATCTAAGGCTTTTACTATCCGTAATAAAGCCACTCTTATTCTTACCTAATCTTACCAGAGGAAGTTTCTTCATCTCGAGATACTGAGAATAATTGATGCTCTTTTTTAAAGAGAAATATCTGTTTTCTTCTTTGTATCCTTGTTTTAAAATTCTTTTGTATTCGTCAGAAGATTTGTCTTTAAATAAGTTAGCCAGACCAATACTCAGCGAGTCTATATTATCTTTAAACAGCTTACCTTTTTTATCTCTCAGACCATCTGCATTAAAATCGATATATACATCAAAGTATGGAATACTGGTGCTTAGCATTTCCCCGTCTTCACTGTAGATAGTTCCTCTTTCTGCTTCTATTTCCTGTGTACGTTGATGGAGTGTATCGCCCAGGTTACGCCACTTGGCGCCCTCTACCTGCTGGATGTAGACTGCTTTGGAAAATATCAATATACATACGCCAATAATGACGATGTATATCATATAAACCCTCCACAATATGTCCTTTTTAATATCCATGGGTACAGATTACTATTCCGTTATTTTAACTCTTACAGGTAACTCTTTGTTTGTTTTCAATCCAGCCTTTTCTACTGCTTTAATAATCTGAGACTCTTCACTCTTCAACATCACTTCACTCTTTACGGTCTTATATTCGTATTGCAGTTCTTTAATCTCATTCTCCAACTTGCTGATATCCCTGATGGTACGATCGGATGTGTGGCCATTGGCAATGTAGAGAACGCCAATTAGTGCCAGAAATAAAAAGAAAGCAAGATTTTTCGTTATCCATTTATACTTAAAGAACTCTTTAAAGTAATTTCTGGATACGCTTACTCCTTCCGTTTTCACCGTTTTGTTTTCATCATTCATAAGCAGGTACGAATCATTATTTTCTTTCTGCCACACGTAATCTTGCGCTGCGGCTTCTCTTATTCTTTCTTAGCTCATCCTCTTTTGCTTCAATAGCTTTTTTAGCTATTATCATCAACTTCTTTTCTTTTACATCTCTCGAAAAAGGATTGTATACTTCTTCTTCAAAAGTTTCATCTCTCATAAACACTTTCACTATTCTGTCTTCTATAGAATGAAAAGTGATAACTGCCAGTCTTCCTCCTTCCTTTAATAAATCGGGTGTTTGCAACAACATCTCTTTCAATACGCCCATCTCATCATTTACTTCCATTCTGATTGCCTGAAACACCTGTGAGAAATACTTGTTAGGATTTCCCTTTACTATTGGTGCCAGCATTTCTTTCAATTGAAAGGTAGTTGTAAGCGGCATCTTATTTCTGCAAGCAACAATATGTTTAGCCAGTGTTTTAGAGTTGGTAACTTCACCATACTGTTCAAACATTTTATGTAGTTGCTGTTCAGCATACGTTAATAAAAGTTGTTCTGCTGTAAGCGATGATCCATTATCCATCCGCATATCCAACGGTCCTTCAAAGCGAGTGGAGAATCCTTTCTCTGCAGTATCAAACTGATAACTACTTACGCCAAGATCTGCCAGTATTCCATCTACTTTTAATACTCCATTCAATTTCAGAAACCTTTGCAGGTATTTAAAATTGTATGGTAAAAAAGTAATACGCTCATCATCAGGAACATTTGCCTTAGCATCATCATCCTGATCAAACGCAAACAACATACCCTCTTTACCCAGTTTACTCAGTATTGCTCTGCTATGTCCGCCACCGCCAAACGTGCAATCCACATATACACCGTCGGGCTTAATTTGTAAGGCATCAATAGACTCCTGCAGCAACACCGGAATATGATAAGAACTATCCTGTTCTGAGAACTGCCCCTTTTCTTCCACCATAATATCTTATATATTATTGTTTGAAGAAAGATTTCCCATAACCTCATTTGCCAAAGCACTAAACGCATCATCGGAAAGTTGATTGATATATTGTTTATATCCATCTTCATCCCATATTTCAAACTTGTTTATATCAGCAGTAAGCACAATGTCTTTTTTCAATCCAGCATGATCTTTTAAAAACTGAGGTATCAGCATTCTTCCGGCACTATCCAGTTCTACCTCAATTGCTCCTCCCATAAATATTTTACGAAACATGCGGGCTTTTGCATCAAATTCATTCAATTGGCTCAACTTTGCTACCAGTACATCCCATTCATTAATAGTATAAAAGGTTATGCATTTTTCAAAGCCACGATTTATCATGAAACGAGTTTCACCTTCAGGCAATTGTTTCCTTAAGCCCGCTGGCAAAAGGAAGCGGCCTTTGGTATCAATTGTAGAATTATATTGTCCGTGAAAACTCATATTTAATGTTGGAAATGTATTTTCCCATTTCCTGACACAAAATAACACTTTTTGACACATACAACCCAATATTTTAAGATTTGTATTTATCCACAAAACATATAATTCGCTGTATGCCTTACTACAAAGGGGTTTCAACCCAAATAAGTGGATAAATCAAAGAACCCCCTGTGCACAACTGTGAATTTCTGTGGATAACCCACGCTTTTAGGGCTCATTTTTTATATAATTAAGCAATATTATTAAAATACGACCTTTGAGTGCAAGACATATTTTCAATATTCCGGTGGATAATGCCTTAAAATAATTGTATCCACTCCTTTTTTGTAGATTTATCAAAAATTTCTTCGGTGGTAATTTGTAGTAGTTTAAAATCAAAAACACCTTCATTAAATACATTTTCCACCTTTAAAGGTGTTTTTAGTCCATAATTACGCTTTAATAGCTATTCACCTTTTAGTAAATTACAAGGTACTGTACAGATAAATAAAGAAAACAAAACCATTACTTTTTACAAACAAAAAGGCACACCCTTTTTAGAGTATGCCTTTATTTTAAAATTCAGTATTATCACAATTAAGCATAAAAAAAGAGCCATCCCCTCCGGGACAGCTCTACTAGTTCTTTTCTAAATTGTTTGATTTTTTATATCCATAAGCTAACAATTTAATCGTTATAAAATCAGATCTGTATTTGTATTCGTTTTAAATCATCCATTATCAATTACCCATTAAACCAACTGCATCTTTGCCACCTTTGGATCAACTTCTACAGTATCTCTATCAAAGTTTAGTTTTATCCTCCATTTCTGCATGGTAGCAGCTCCTATTATAGCTTCTTCGCTTAAACCCGGCACTACCAGAAATTCATCGCTTAATAAAATATCGTGAATATAAAAATCAAGTAATACTCTTTCTTTTATTTCTATATAATGACCTTCTGCAGCAGTAGATACCAATCTTGTTCTACCCAGTTGAATAGGTGTTTCCAGCCCTTGTAAATGTTCTGGATTGATGCAGGATAAATTTGCCCCACTATCAAATAGTGTATACAGGTTCTTTTCTCCTTTTGAACCAACATAAAATATGGGCATTTTTATTACAGACATTATCAAGTATTAAAGTTCCTCAAAGTTAGACTTATTCCGCTACCCTATCTTAATTTTTATTTAAACAGTGGTAACTGTTATACTCACTACATTGCTTACCACACCTACTATTTCGTTTTTAACAAAGCCCCAAGCTCTATACTGTCTAACTTCAGGAATTGCAGGAATTAAATTTGGACGTTTATCTGTATAGGAAACTATATTTATTTTATCTACCAGTTCATAGTCTGTTTCTGCACCTCTTTTTGATTCAAGTTTTATACCATCCAAATCTCCTTTGGTATATTTAATCTGAACAAAACCTCCACTAATTTTTATGGAAAGTAATACTTTCGTGGTATCCAACCCAATTTTAGCATCAGGGGCAGCACCAATTATGCCCAAATCTTTACCTATTGCTTCTGAATAACCATTGCAGGACTTATTTTTTTTAATTAATAAACAAATGCGCGTAAAAATTCCTTCCCCTACAGGTGTTGGTACGTCTAATGCTACTGTTAATACAGGATATGGCATAATAATAGTCGTTGTTTTACTATTACGAATAGTGCTTTTAGAGGTAGAACAATTATGTTCAAATGTTTTAGAGGCAGTAGCTAATGCTACCATATATACAAATGCCAGATTATCGTTATGAACGCTATCTGTCTCTCCTTTTACTATTCCTAATTTTGCAGCATACGCCTGTAATTTAAGGTCGAAATTTTTCAACCATATTACTCTTTGTGCATCGCTACTAGGCAGAAAATACTTCTTAAGCATATATTTATTTTTTAGTTTATTATTAATACGCTGCGAACAGCTGTTGTTGATATTTTATTTCACGAAAAACTTATTGCAGGTGAAAATCTTCTTTTTTCATTTGCTAAAAACCTTTTTGCAAATGCTGCAAAACCTTTTTGGTTTGCCAAATTGTGTTTTTCAAATCACAAACTATTATTTTCAAACCATTAGGACTATCTTTTATCTCAACACGATGTATTTTGATCTCACCATTATTATAATTTATGTCACCCTAATTGCTGTCAGCTCTTTACAAATTGCAGTGAGAACAAATTAATAGTTTTGCAAACCAAAAAAAGTAACCATGGGTTTGTATAGGTAAAATTTCAAACCAAAAAAGTATTTTTTCAAACTGAATATTTACTCATTGGACGAATTATAAACAATCCTGTTTTCCTCCTGAATGATTTCCGTTTAATATCTCAAAGATCTTTTGCACTGATGATACAATTTTATCTGCTGTATCATAATTGCGATGACAAAAATGGAGGTTAAAAACAGATAGTTGCTAATCTTTAGGATATACAACAACATATTCGGACAAACAACAACATATCAGGACAAACGACAAGATATTTAGCCACAGTTTGCATATTCCGGCAGATATTACAAACCCTGTTTATAGGCTACATAATTTTCTTGTGGGGACAGCTTTTGCCGTAATGAAAAGTACTATTGGGGAACAATACCTTATCTACTTCATCCGAAAAGCTACGACCAATGGGTATTGGCAACTCAAAATCGAAGAGATTGATTTCAATATGAGGACAGACTGATATTGCAAAATTCTTATTGATACTATAGGAATCATGAATCTGTATAAAACTGGCTGCGGAAAACATGGCCAGTATTTCTATCATAGTACCCGGTATAAGCAGACAATCTTTGCCCATGCCATACAAATGAAGCAGTACATAATTGTTTTTTATATTATTAGCAGCGGTAATAAAAAGGATGTTATTGATATCTACATTTTGCACAATAGAATTCAATAAATCTGCTTCTTTATCTACCAGGTTACCATTGGGTAATACTTGTACAGGGATAACTTTTAGAGATAGCAATATAGGCTTAATATCAGTAGGAAAGATAGGCGGCGGCAGCGCTATTGTATGGTGTTTAGACATAATTATACCATTGAATTTTAAACGGTATAAAAGGTTACCTGCCGTTAGGATTGGTGGAAAGGTAGTTATAAATAAACAGATGTATGTTAATTAATGGTATTAAGACTTAAATAAATACTGTTAGAAATTGGAATGTAAGAAGTACTTATTTTGTTGTTCAAGCATTTAATATAAACAGCTACGCAGTTTGGTAGTAACCGATTACGTGACGCGAAAGCGAATCTTAAGTTAGCACAACGTAAACTAAACTTTAGTTTAGCGTTGTCTTCATGAATACGAATAAGAAATAACTAATATTATGAAGCTGTTTGAGTTAATTGTTTAGAATTCATTATTGCGATTATCTGTAGCGAAACAAGGCAGATTTTGCAGCTTTAGTTGGATGCTAAAGCGAAAAATCTAACAAAGTTGCAGCACAGATAGCGCACCATAAGGAATATCAAATGATTAATTCAAACAGCTTCTATATTTTACGAATCTTTTTATCCGGGTTTTTATAAGTGTTATGTATTGCATAAACGATAACCTCTTTTTTTCTTATTTCAAATACTACAACGTATGGAAACTTATACAATAAACAATCTCTGAAAATTTTCAAATTATCTTCTTCTATAAAACTATAATGAGTAGGATGATTGGAAAGATCGCTATAGCGTATGGTAAGTGAAGTAAGGAACCTTTCGCCCAAACCCTTTTGTTGTTTCTCGTAGTATTGGTATGCGTCTGAAGTATCTTTATGTGCTGCTGCTGTAATGATTAAGGTATAAGGCATTTTACAATTGTTATAATCTTGCCTTTTGGATAGATTCCTCTGCAGAATAGGAAGTAGTTTCGCCATTCAGATGCTTGGTTCTTCTATTATGAAACTCCTGCAAATCTTTATCGCTATAGTAACTGGTTATTTCACTTTCCAATAAAGTATAAATTGCCTTAATTTTTTCTTCATTTGCCACTTCTATAAATTGGTGTAGCTTTTCTTTTATCAATGTATTAGTAAGCATAGTATACTTGTTTGCTACAAATTTATAGTAATACCGTTGGTTTTGGTAAATTCAAGCAATTTTATTTAGCTATCTGTATCATTAATAATAAAGAAGCTTATTTGATATAGCTATTTTAATAAGCAAAGACCAAAGAGTGCTTTATAGGTAAAAGGGTTATATATAT
>CAIVPM010000127.1 GCA_903907815.1 uncultured Chitinophagaceae bacterium
ATCTACCAGTTTCTTAACCAACTCTCCGTTCTCTCTTACAAAAGTTCTGAGTTTGATATTAGAATGTAAATCAATCTTGTTTTCGTTGAAAGCAATTACTACTTCTTCAATATTGTAGAATGCTTTTCCTTCTCCTCTCATCACTAAATCGCCCATGCTCTTCTTACCCTTGGTAATATAGTATAAACCAAGCACCATATCCTGTGAAGGAAGGGTAATAGGCGTACCATTCTGTGGGTTAAGAATGTTGTGAGATGCAAGCATCAACAACTGTGCTTCAAGAATTGAAGCCGAGCTTAAAGGAACGTGAACCGCCATCTGATCACCATCGAAATCCGCATTGAACGATGCGGTAACCAATGGGTGAAGTTGAATAGCCTTTCCTTCAATCAGTTTAGGCTGGAATGCCTGAATAGATAATCTGTGAAGTGTAGGGGCACGATTCAATAAGATTGGGTGTCCTTTTAATATATTTTCTAAGATATCCCAGATAACGATCTCTTTTCTGTCTACTAATTTCTTAGCCGACTTAACCGTTTTAACGATACCTCTTTCAATTAATTTACGAATAATAAATGGTTTGAAAAGCTCAGCAGCCATATCCTTAGGAATACCGCATTCATGCATTTTCATTTCAGGTCCTACCACGATAACAGAACGACCAGAATAATCCACACGTTTACCCAATAAGTTCTGACGGAAACGACCTTGTTTACCCTTAAGTACATCACTCAAAGATTTTAATGCACGTCCACCTTCTGCTTTTACAGCATTAGATTTACGGCTATTATCAAACAAGGAATCCATTGCTTCCTGTAACATACGTTTTTCATTACGTAAGATTACTTCAGGAGCTTTAATTTCCATTAATCTCTTTAAACGGTTATTACGGATAATAACACGACGATAAAGATCATTCAAATCAGAAGAGGCAAAACGTCCGCCATCCAATGGAACCAATGGTCTTAGTTCTGGTGGAATAACTGGAATATATTGCATTACCATCCACTCTGGTTGGTTGGTAATACGGGTTTTAGCATCACGGAAAGCTTCTACCACACTCAATCTCTTTAAAGCATCCGCTTTACGTTGTTGAGATGTTTCGTTTGCAGCAGCATTACGTAAGTCGAAACTTAATGTATCTAAATCTAAACGAGCTAATAAATCCTGAACAGCTTCAGCACCCATCTTAGCAACAAATTTGCTTGGATCTTCATCTGATAGGTATTGATTATCCTTTGGAAGCTCATCCAGTATATCCAGATATTCTTCTTCCGATAATAAATCACCAGTGCTAAGGTTTTCTTTAATACCACCTTGTATTACCGCATATCTTTCATAGTATACAATGCTCTCCAGTTTCTTGGAGCTCATACCTAACAGATAACCAATCTTGTTTGGCAAACTTTTAAAATACCAGATATGAACAACAGGAACTACCAGTTTAACGTGTCCCATTCTTTCTCTTCTTACCTTCTTTTCGGTAACTTCTACACCACATCGGTCACAAACAATACCCTTGTATCGGATTCTCTTGTACTTTCCACAAGCACATTCGAAATCTTTAACAGGTCCGAAAATCCTTTCGCAAAACAAACCATCACGTTCAGGTTTGTAAGTACGGTAGTTGATTGTTTCGGGTTTTAAAACTTCTCCAAAACTTTTTTCAAGGATTGAATCCGGGGATGCTAACCCGATAGTAATTTTAGAAAAACTAGGTCTCGTACGATTCTCTCTTTTAAATGCCATATCTGTTATTTGATATTAATTTATAATCTAATACATGCTACAACGACAAAAACCCTCTTATTTACACTCTATCAATAAGTGTAAACAGAAGGGAGTTTAAAACTATACGTTGCTATTACATAGTATTTCCTACACATCAGGGCGGCGAAGGTAAGGGAAACTTTTATTACTATAAAAATATATTGACCAATAGTTTGAGTTATATTTGTAACTCAAATACCAATTCTACTTAC
>CAIVPM010000128.1 GCA_903907815.1 uncultured Chitinophagaceae bacterium
ACCGGCAAATACAGCTACAAATCCCATACCCGACAACAAGGCAACTGGAACTGGAATAAACAATGCAAGTGCATTGCCCAATGTTGCCCCTATAAAAAATAATGGCGTTACTTCTCCACCTTTAAATCCTGCTGCTAATGTTATAATGGTAAATGCCATCTTCAGGATAAAATCGTAAGCTGGCAATTGATATTGAAAAGCATCCAGCATGGTAGGAATACCCAGCCCTATATACTTTGTAGTACCTATAGCCCAGATACCTATTACTACAATAATACCACCTATAAAAGGGCGCAATGCTACATTATTAATATATGTTTTAAACAGCTTTGTTGTTCTATGAATTGTATTACTAAAGGTTGCTGCACACAGTCCAAAAATAATACCTGCCGCTATTGCATATAGCAAATTAATAATAGTCAATTCCGGAACAAATGGAATATGATAATGTGTATGTTGAACATGCCACATTTTAGTAGTAAGATCGGCAATAATAGCAGCAGCAAAAGCAGGGAAGATTGCATCGTATTTTAATCTCCCTATAAAGAATACTTCCAGTCCAAATATTGCACCAGCAAGTGGTGTACCAAATACCGATCCAAAGCCTGCAGCTATAGCTGCTATTAAGAGTATTTTTCTTTCCGCTGCTGTTAACTTAAAAGGCTTACTAAATTGATCTGCTATAGCAGCAGACATTTGTAATGCAGTACCTTCTCTGCCTGCAGATCCACCCAATATATGCGTTACCATGGTACCTATATAAACAAAAGGAGCCATACGAAATGGGATAACCGATTTAGGATTATGAATGGTATCAATTAATAGATTATTTCCTGCTTCAATATCCTTACCTAAATAGCTATAAAGTAATCCAATTAACAACCCTCCTACTGGTAGAAAAACAATGATAATTTTATGAGATTCTCTATAGTTAGTAACCCAGTCTAAAGACTTAAGAAATCCTGCAGAAGCAGTACCGGCACAAGCTCCAATAACCAGGCTTATTAATAGCCATTTAATAACAAAAAATAACGCGGGATACTTTTCCCAAAAAGTAGTCATGTTATTAGAAGAAGTATGTGGTGGTATATTATCCTGCATAGTATTTCTGTAAGCGCAAAGTAAACCAAAATACTATTTGAATTAATTTATGAGATATTATTACCTAAAAAACCAAATTTCTTAACCGTCAATAATATACATTTGTGTGATGTGGGATAGTTATAAAAAGGGATTTAAGGCTTTTTTGCAACTCGAGAAATCGCTAAGCGAAAACTCTGTAGAAGCATATCTGAATGATATAGATAAACTTACCCAATACTTACTGGCAACACAGAAAGATTTATCACCCAATCAGGTGGCACTTTCCGATCTTCAACACTTTGTACAATGGGTTGCCGAACTGGGACTGAATGCTACTTCTCAGGCCCGGATAATCTCGGGCATAAAAGCATTTTATAAATATTGCACCATTGAGGGTATTGTAACAGAGCAACCAACCTTGTTACTGGAAGCTCCTAAAATAAAAAGGAAATTACCCGATGTTTTAAGTGTGCAGGAAATAGAGAATATGCTGAATGCCATAGATTTAAGTACACCAGAGGGAGGCCGTAATAAAGCTATTCTGGAAACTATGTATAGTTGTGGATTAAGAGTAACAGAATTAATTCAACTTAAGATTAGTTGCCTACATCTTGATGTTGGCTTTGTAAGAGTAATAGGAAAGGGAGATAAAGAAAGACTGGTACCAATTGGTAATGAAGCAATAAAGTTTATCAATATTTATAAGAATAATATTCGTAATCATATCAGTATAAAACAGAACAATGAAGACATATTATTTCTTAACAACAGAGGACAGGGGTTATCCAGAATTATGATTTTCTATATTATAAAAGGACTGGCATTTAAAGCAGGGATTACGAAAAATATTTCACCCCATACCTTCCGGCATTCTTTTGCCACACACTTAATAGAAGGTGGTGCCGATTTAAGAGCGGTGCAGGAAATGCTGGGACATGAAAGCATTACTACAACAGAAATATATACGCATCTGGATAGAGACTTTCTTAGAAGCACATTGCAACAGTTTCATCCTGCATTTAAAAGTAAATAAATACAAGGAGATAGGAGTTAGGAGACAGGAGTCAGGAGAAAAAAGCAAAGAAGTAGAGCAATATGTTTTGTTCGTATAACACAAAGTATTCTGCTTTCATTAAACATTCAAAATTCAACATTAAACACAATGTATTTTGTATTATTCTATCTCCTGCCTCCTATCTCCTCACTCCTATAAATTTAATAATTTAGTTCCTGTCTTTTATATTAATTTGCAATAAGTAAATCGAACATACAGTTGAATTCAGCATATATTATAGACGCAGTAAGAACGCCTGTTGGCAGATATGGAGGAGTACTTTCTTCCATAAGGCCCGACGACTTAATGGCACTCACTATTAAAGCCATTTTAGAAAGAAATACAGCTATTAATATTCATGAAATAGATGGAGTAATTGTTGGTGATGGTAATCAGGCGGGTGAAGATTGCAGAAATGTTGCCCGTATGGCTTCTATGCTTGCAGGTCTTCCATTCTCTGTTCCTGGCAATACCGTTAATTGTCTTTGTGGCAGTGGTATGCAGGCCGTTATTGATGCTGCCCGTGCTATACAGTGTAATGATGGAAAATTATATATAGCTGGTGGAGTAGAAACTATGAGTCGTGCTCCTTTAGTTCGCTATAATACCACGAAAGATTATCTATCTCTTTCTACTGAATTTGATTCCACAATAGGCTGGCGTTTTACCAATCATAAACTGGCTGCTTCTTTCCAGCCATTATCTATGGGAGAGACTGCAGAGGTTGTTGCTAAAAAGTATAATATCAGTCGCTTTGAACAGGATGCTTTTTCTATTGCATCTCATGAGAAATATTTTGAGGCTTTAGCAAAAAATAACTGGGCAGATGAAATAATACCTGTTCCAGTTACTACCACCGAAGGAACCAATATAATTGATAAAGATGAGCAACCAAGACATTTAACCTTTGCTCAATTGCAAAGATTAAAAACCTTATTTGATTCTACTGAAGAAGGAACTGTTACTGCTGGTAATAGTAGTGGTATTAACGATGGAGCTGCTGCTTTAATATTGGCAGACAAATCGATGGTTAAGTCTTTAGCGCTTAAACCTAAAGCAAGAATTGTTGCTTCTACTATTGTTGGTGTCCATCCCGATGAAATGGGTTTAGGACCAGTTTTAGCTATTAATACCTTATTAAAGAAAACGGGGCTCACTATACAACAGATAGACTTATGGGAAATTAGTGAAGCATTTGCCGCTACCTCAATTGCCTGTATGAACGAACTTGGGTTGGATGGTATAAATGTAAATGTAAACGGAGGCTCTATAGCTTTAGGTCACCCAATTGGTAGTACCGGAGCCCGACTGATTACTACATTAGTTCATGAAATGAACAGGAGTAAAAAGAAACTTGGCATTGCTTCTATCTGTGTAGGATTAGGACAAGGACTGGCAATTTTAGTAGAAAACATGGATGTTTAATAGTTCTTTCACCTACAGAAACTGTTCAAAATTCAGTAAAACAGATGACAATAATCACTTTAAATACTTAAAAAGTAGTAAATGGAATGACCATTCGCACCCGAATATCATTAAAAAAGCTACATTTGCGCACTTTAATTAAATTATTAAACATGATAAAGAAGATCACTAACTTAGTATTATTACTTGTAGCAATGTATCCTTTAGCGTCTTTCGCACAGGATTTTGATTCTCCAAAGAAATCCCAACAAATAGGGGCAAGTATTAATTTAACAAACTTTCCAACTACCAATTTTGCAAACGGTGGAACTTCAGATCCAGGATATTCCTTGTTTTTCTGGAATGGTATTACCAACAAACTGGACTATTCTGTAAGATATAATGGTTTGTTTTCTCATTACACCAAAAATCCTAATGGTAAAGATGAATATATCAGTGAATTAGAAGGGTCTTTACATGCCCGTTTTATGACTGACAACCACTTTATTCAACCATTTGTTTCTGCTGGTGTTGGTTTTGGTGGATATAGCCAAAGCGTAGTTCCTTACTTCCCAGTTGGATTAGGAGTTCAATTGAATCTTTACAGTGAAGGTTATATATTCCTACAATCAAATTATCGTGTTTCTACCAGTACTGCAAAGCTTGATAATAATATGTTCTATTCTTTAGGATATACTATTCCTTTAACACACAGAACTGTTAAACCAAAAGTAACTCCACCACCACCACCACCTGCTCCTGTTGTTGTAAAAGACAAAGATGGAGATGGTGTTCCTGATAGTTTGGATGAGTGCCCAGATGTAAAAGGATTAGCTCAATTCCATGGTTGTCCTGATACTGATGGTGATGGTATAGCTGATAAAGACGATAAATGTCCTACTGTTGCAGGTACTGCTAAATATCAAGGTTGTCCTATTCCAGATACTGATGGTGATGGTGTAAACGACGAAGAAGATCAGTGTCCTACTGTTGCTGGAACAGTGGCTAATCATGGTTGTCCTGAAGTAAAGGCAGAACCTAAACCTGAAGTTAAGCCTCAGGCTCCAGTTATTGTTGAACCTTCTACTGAAACAGTTTACTTCACTCCAAACGGTGATAAACTTATTAAGGATGATACTAAAACATTAGATAATGTAGTTAAGTTATTAAATGCTGATACTAAATTGTCTGTAGACGTTTCTGGTCATAGTGATAATACTGGTAAACCAGAACATAACCAAGCACTTAGCGACAGAAGAGCCAAAGTTGTTGTAAACTACCTTACTAAAAAAGGTATTGCAGCAAGCCGTATAACTTCTGCAGGTTTAAGCGATTCTAAACCAGCTGGTGATAATGCTACCGAAGATGGTCGTACAAGAAACCGTCGTGTTGAAATTAAATTCAAATACTAAGACTTACAGTGTATAAAATTAAAAGCCGGCTGGACAATTGTTCAACCGGCTTTTTTATGCTCATTAAATAAGAATCTGTTATAAAATAAACTTGTTTTAGTCTTTTAACAAGCTTAAAAACGGAATTCGTAATGGATGATTTTTACAGCTTTAGCTGTTCACTGTGAACTCTGTATTTGTATTATTCATAATCAGATAATCAAATCATACTTTATCACATTAGATTGTAATTTCTGAGGGCTCAACGAAATTGTAATTGTATTATACATACGCTGTGTTTCTCTGTGTCGCTGTGTCTCCGTGGTTCAATGTATTATGTATTTATCACAACTCAAGACATATTCTCACGACTCACAATGTATTCTCACGACTCACGCCGTATTCTCACGACTCACGCCGTATTCTCACGACTCACGCTGTATTCTCACGACTCACAATGTATTCGCCTTCCTGCAATCTCCCTATAAATCTATCCTTCAATTTTTTTATACATAATATTATACACTTCTTCTTTCAACGTTTTAGCATCTTTTCCTTCACTGCTCACAGGAGGTAAAAATTCTAAAGTTATAAGATGCGGTAAAAAGAAAAAAGGCTTATCTGCTGGCAATGCTTTACCAGTATTAGTTAGTACTGCAGGTATAATATCCGATTTAGTTCTTACTGCCAGAGAAAAAGCGCCATCGTAAAATGCTTTCAATGGTTCTCCGGTTGTATTGCGGGTTCCTTCAGGATAGATAAGCATATGCATGTTCTGCTCTATTACTTTTTTCATTTCCTCAAAACTCTTCAGTCTGCTTTTGGTATCCATTCTATCAACCAATACACTACCTCTTCTGTAAAACCATCCAAAAATGGGCACTTTAGCAAACGACATTTTAGCAATTGTTTTATTCGCCCCAGGAATAAACGGACAAGTAGCAGAAGGATCTATTAAGGATGTATGATTGCAAACTATTACATAAGCCTTCCCCTTAGCAAAGTTTTTTCTACCCCTTACCCTGATAGGACATCCAACCATAAAAAGCCAGATAGTCATCCAGAATCTCGAGACCAGTATAAACCAGTATTGACCTTTATTTCCTTTAATCAGATAAGAAGTCATGGTAACCGGAAAGATGATAATAAAAGTTACCACAAATGTTATCAGCCCCCAGAATGCCCATATACGGCCAAACAGCTCTTGTGCAATATTGTACTTTCTACTATTCCCCTCATTTTTTATTGTATCAGTCATCTCAAAAAATGGTTTATCTATTAATTATTAAACAGTAAGCAACTTACCGCATGCATCTATTTTGCAAATAAAGAGCAAAAATAAGCAGTAGACTAATAATGAATAAATGACATTAAAAACTTAAGGGCTTTATCACTATTTATGAACATAAAAGTGGAGATATCCTGATAGTTATATTTAGAGGAATATCCTAATTGGAAGAAATTAATCCCACACATATTTCCAGCTTCCATCGGCTTGTTTTTTCCATACTGTATGAAAAACGCCATTAAACTCTACTACCTTGCCGGTAGTATCTAATACTTTCCATACATATTTCCCATAAGTATAGGCCATAGAACCATCATTGGAAACTTCTACAAAGTCTGGTTTCCAGGTTACAGAATCTTGTTTATAAGAAGGATTTTGATAATACGCCTTTATCTGCTCCTTACCTTTTATGAGTCGGTCATCTTCTCTTTTAATCACTGCATTAGTATCAGCAAAGTCGTAAAAAGCCTGTTGAATTCCGCTTTCTTTCACAGCAGTTTCAAAGTCCTTTTCGGTCTGAATAATTGTAGTTTTTACAGCATTGATATCCTGTGTTTGATTCTTTGTTTTACAAGACACAAGCAATACGATTACTACAAATAAAAATGATACTCTATAACAAAAAATAAAAATATTATTATAGATATTGCTTTTCATAGTTGTACCATTTACGGTGGCTAAGGTAACTTTTAAATTTAAAGAATGCTTAATAATGAGAATTTCTCTACTATAATGCCCTGTTTTTAAAGTAATAATCACTTTCAAGAGTAGATAAGTTATTAAAACACTTACTTTCAACATCAAAATTAAAATAATGGAGTTATTACAGCTTGTAAATAATCATGTAGAACAAGTAAAAAATGCTGATGAAGCCGAATTGTTTCAGAAAGAGCTTGCCGAAAAGATTAACAACTTACTACTAAACGATTTTGCACAGCTCGTACAACTATTATACAGGATAGATATTGATGAAACAGTTTTAAAACGCAGCCTTGCACAAAGAAACAATGAACCAGCAGGCATGGTAATTGCCGATATGATGATTAAAAGGGTAGCAAACACCATTGCCACTAAAAAGCATTTTAAAGAAAATAATTCCAGTGATATTGATGAAAGCCTGAAATGGTAAGCAGTAAATCACTTTGAATTATTGCTTACAAGTTACTGGTTACCCGCTTGGTAGGTTATTAGATACAAACCCCCTAACCATAAACTGTCAACCTGCAACAATTGCGCACTTACCATCCTTATTTTCCTCCGTTAATCATTTAGTACCGTCAAATTATAACAAGTTCTCTATTTTTACAACCATCTTGTTTATATATACAGCATGAAACTAACAGATTCCATCATACTTTCTTACAGAACTATTAAGAGCAATAAGTTGCGTACCGGCATTACGGTGGCCATTATTGCGTTTGGTATAATGGCACTTGTAGGTATCACTACCTGTATCGATGCTATGAACCAGAGTCTTAAGAATAGTTTCTCTTCCATGGGTGCCAATGCATTTAGTATCCGCTACAAAGAACTGAATATCCGTATGGGGCATCAGGACAATTCGGCTACCCTTAATGACAAGAACAAGAAACAGAAAAAATCAAACCTTAATAAGGTTATACGTAAAGAAGAAGCCCTGCAGTTTAAAGAGCAGATGCAGGCTAATGCTATGGTGAGCATTTCTGTTCGTGCTGGTAGAAATATGATTTGTAACTACGAATCTAAAAAAACGAATCCGGTTATTACTGTTTGGGGAGGCGATGAAAATTATATCAACGTAAATGGGTACGATCTTGATAAAGGCCGTGGACTAAACTATCTCGATGTATTCAGCGGTCGTAGCGTTTGTATTATTGGTAGTACTGTAGCTACCCGATTGTTTGGAGAACATCCCGAAAAATGTATCGATAAAATCATTCGTATTGCCGGCTCTCCTTATCGTGTTATTGGTCTGCTTAAAAGCAAGGGCAATAGTGGTATGATGCGTCAGGACGATGTAATAATTACTTCTTATAATAACGCACAACGCTTTCCCAATGTAGAAGCTTCTTTTGTTATAGGAGTTAGTGTTCCAAACGTTGCAGGTATCGATAATGTTATTGGACAATCTACTGCCGCTTTTCGTAGCATCAGAAAGCTACCTCCTATCGATGAAGATAATTTTGTGGTAGATAAAAGCGATAAGATTGCCGAGATGTTTATTGCACAATTAAGTACTATTTCCATTGCAGCATTTATTATCGGATTCATCACCCTATTTGGTGCTGCTATTTGTTTAATGAACATTATGCTCGTATCCGTTAGCGAACGTACCAGGGAAGTAGGTCTAATAAAAGCAATAGGCGGAAAAAGTAGCAATATCCGTACCCAGTTTTTATTCGAAAGTATTCTAATCAGTTTAATGGGCGCCATCTTTGGCATCATCCTCGGTATCCTAATAGGCAACCTCGTGGGAACTCTTATGCATAGCGGATTTATCATCCCATGGCGTTGGGTATTCCTCGGTATCTTTATCTGTTCGCTCGTAGGTTTAATGTCTGGAATCTATCCCGCCATTAAAGCATCTAAACTCAATCCTATCGATGCCTTAAGGTACGAATAGTTCTAAAAAGGAGTTAGGAGACAGGAGTTAGGAGTCAGAATAATACAGTGTGAGTTTCATATCTGACATCTATTATAGTCACAAAATAAATTAAGTTTAGATTTTCTTTTTTTAGTCTTTAGTTTTTTGTATTGTATCCTATTGTATTTCTCCTGTCTCCTAACTCCTGTCTCCTATCTCCTATTGTATTCCTCCTATCTCCTAACTCCTGTCTCCTATCTCCCCTATTAAAATAACCCCAAATTTTACCCCACTTGAACAGTATACAGCAATAATATTTACTTTTAGCCTCTACTTAAAGCAATCAGTATGAAACATATTCTTTTAGCCTTGTCTTTATCTATTGGTGTAACAGCTTTTGCACAGCAGAAAGCAAAACCGGTAGTGTTCGAAAATCTGGCCGATTCTCCTGCTTACAAAAGGAATCCTCACCTTCCTGAATTTAGTATATTACTTACAGATAGTTCGCATTATACCAATCAGAATATACCCATCGGGAAACCAACGGTGATAGTGTATTTTAGTCCGGATTGCAGTCATTGTCAGGCCGATGCAAAGAACATGATGGATAAACTCGATAGTTTAAAGGATATCAAGTTTATATGGTGCAGTTCTCATGAACCAGATAAGATAAAAGAGTTTGCTATTAAGTACAAAATGTATGGCTTACCCAATATGGTTTTTGGTAAAGATGAAAAGTATGCTATTCCTTCATTTTTTAAAATTAGTTTTACTCCCTACTTTGCTATATATAGTAAGGAAGGATTATTTTATACCGAGTTCCGAAACGGTTTATTACCTAAAGATATTATCGAAGCTGTAGCGAAATCTAACTATAAAAAGACAAATAATTTAGATCAAATTTTGGCCAGCAATCATGATTTGACAACTGATAATGTGGAAGTACCAAGAGAAACGGATGTTGACAAGACGTTTACTGCGGTAGAAGTAGAAGCATCATTTCCTGGTGGCGATGCTGCATGGCATAAGTATTTAACTAAATACTTAAATGGCAATGTTCCTGGCGAGCACAATGCACCTGTTGGCAGGTATACCGTTACGCTAAATTTTGTAGTAGATAAAGATGGTTCTATCAGCAATATCACTGCTAACGATCCTGGCTATGGTACAAAGCAGGAAGCTATTAGAGTGCTGAAAAATAGTCCTAAATGGAAGCCTGGTATACAAAATGGCAGAAATGTAAAATCATGGAGAAGACAGAGTATTACTTTCGACGTAGCAAAATGATAATTTATACAAGTTTGTATGCTGCATTCATTATCACATCATCTAATTCAGCTAATTATCAAGTTCATTGGTATTACTCCTTATACAACTTAATTATTTAGCAGATAATACAAAAGTCCCCGAAGCATCTTAACTCCGGGGACTTTTGTATTATGTATTTTGCGTTAAGCGTTAAGCATTATGCGTTAAGCGTTTTACGTTTTGCTACACCAGCACCTGCTGCTAAAAGTAGCAAACTCAACCCTCCATCAAATGGAACTGCATTATCCTGAGGAACACCCGGTGTACCTGGATCTCCGGAACCTGGACCTCCAGGACCACCTCCAATTCCTCCTCCAGGTCCTACTTGCGCATGAACAGTTACCATAGCTGCTAATATGAATAAAAATATAATCGCAGCTTTTACTATTAAATTAACTCTTTTCATTGTTTTGTTTTTAAAAGTCAATACTTATTTAACTATTAATTCAGTGTTACATAAAACGCCATTTTCTCCAGATAAATGCAAAGAATAAATTCCAGGAGCTAGTATTCTGGTCGTAATTGTTTCACTGGAAGATCCTTCTTCATGGCTGATTTTAGTATTCAAAACTTCCTGACATAAACTATTAATAAGTCTTACACTATAAATGCCTTTTACTATATTATTCAATTGTAAATTGAATACATTGCTGGTAACAGGATTTGGATAAACAGAAACCTGTCCTTTGCCAGCACCTATATTAACAGCTACCACTTTACTATAACTAACCTGACCTTCTTTTTCAACAACTTTTATTCTATAGTAGTTTATACCTTTCACTGCATTTTCATCAAGCCAGTTATAACAAGCTTCAGCCACATTCTTAGCACCCTGATTGTTTACTACAGTATAGGTTTCACCATTAACAGATTTTTCTACCTGATAAGAAGCAATATTCATTTCACATACAGTAGCCCAGCTTACATTAATGTCCTTGTTTTGTTGTTGTGCTTTCACTGTAACTAATTTCACACTCAATGCACTAGCTGGTTTAAACACTACAGTATATCTATCCTTATAATCGTTGGCAGTAGTAGCTGTTGTGGTAGTAAAAGAAATACCCAAAGAAGCTTTAACTTCTACATTGCTAACATTATCATGAATATAAGCTTCCAGTCCAGTTGTACTGAAATTAGAGGCATCTATTTTTAATTGATAAGTAGTATTAGCAACCAGCTGAGTAAGTCTCAATGCAATTACATCATTTATAGCAGGTACTGGTAACCCATCAATACTTAAATCAGTAGCAGTTTCAGTAATAGAAAGGTTTTCACCTCCATTGGTCATTTTTTTAGAATCTTCATTACTAATTGCATTGGTAAAACTATTATCAAAAACAGCAACTGCACCATCAATATTTTCGCTACCATTATTTATATTCTTCCATAAACTAATAGACAGAGAATTAGGTGTAGAGGTTCCAAATACTGCCGTATGAGTACTGTTAGCAGCTCTATTGGTTTCCATTATCGCCATTTGAGGATCAGAAGCATTGGCATTCTGGATAAAGAAGGCCTGACCAGACTGTATATACTTATTTACTTTCGATACAGGATTACTATTCACATGCGATACAGCGTTGTAGGTAACATAAGTAGCAAATCCACCTGCAAAAAACGTTGGGTCCATATACCAGTAACTACTGGTAATATTCTGCGTGTTTGCATTGGCATAAATGCCCTCCCAGTTAATAGGACAAGCATATGGATTGGTAACTAAACTAAAGTTTCCATTTCCAGTTAACAGTTTTACAGTATTGTTAGCGTAATTACTATTCCATACCATATTCTTAGTAAATAATACAGAACCATAAATTAAATTTCCTGTTGCTCTTATACAAGTAGCATTTACCATTGTACCAGGCTCTGGACCATATAAATTATAAGTTCTATCACCCCTTACAATTACTCTATATCCAACATATGGATCAAGGTTTAATGCTTTTGTACTGGTAACTACAGGCCATGCCCCATTTCCAAAAAGATACATAGAAGGATTACCAGTTACAGTCTTATCTATTCCTGTTGCAGCATCTACCCCACCCGGAGCAGCAGCTTTTATACCAGTAATATACATACCATATCCTGAAGTACTAGTACCTGCTTCTTGCCAGTTATTAAATATAGAGCCTGCATTAGCTACCGGAGCACTAAGATCTCTATACGCTTTATTACCTTTAGGAATATATCTTTCAACTGTTACCTTACCTGTAATAGATGCCGATGCATCAATATGTGAAAGTGCTGCGGATTTGGATATTGAAATACTTTTCAAAGTCAGCCAATTATTTGTATTTAAAATTCCACCGTTAATATATAATGAATCAAATATGTTCATTGCATTTCCTAAAGTTATGGTACCTGCTCCTCCAATCCATAATGTACTTAAAGAATTATTTGGATAATTTCCCATATAAATAGTATTAGAAACCCAGGAAGCAATATATATAGAAGAAGTAGCCGAACCGTTAATAATTCCGTTGCCGGCTATATATCCCATAATATTAAGATTATTACCATTTAAATCAATTGAACTTCCCGCGGCAAGTGTAAGTCCACCAATATATGTATTTAAGGTCGTAAGCCTAGGATAGTTTCCACTTACCACAACAGGTATTGTTACAGTAGTTCCTCCCATAGATGAAGGCACGGTACCATCACACCAGTTTCCTACTTTATTCCAGTCTTTATCCACGTTACCTGTCCATACACTTCCCATACTTACTACAGTTAATACTAAAGTAGCTGCACTATCACAACCTGCAACATTGGATAAATGCACAGTATATGTACCAGCAGCTGCATAGGTTTGGCCATTCCAGGAATACGGCATTTGAGAAGGACAGGTGGTAATATTGGTTGTAGAACTACTACTTAAATTGTTTACAGTCACTAGTTTTGTTGCTTGATGCCCACAAGCATTTGTATAGGTAATAGTTGCCTGTCCTATTCCATTTGCCATTACTAACCCAGTACCAGCATTTACAGAAGCAATTAAAGGATTAGAACTGGTCCATGTACCGCCTTGAATATTTGCTGTTAATTGAGTAGTCTGCCCTACAGAACAGATACTATTATTTCCTGTAATACTTAAGGTTGGGCCACCTACATAAACTACAATAGAAGTCTGATCACCACATTTATCTGTATAGTATATAATAGAATGTCCAACACTATTTCCAGTTACAACTCCACTCGCCCATAATACAGAGGCTACTAATGAATTGCTACTGGTCCAGTGTCCTTCTTTATAATTTGCAGATAACTGAGTCGTTTGTCCTACATTACATATAACTTCATTTCCAGATATAATAGGTGTAACAGGACCAACATAAACATCATAAGTTCCAGATGATCCACAACCTCCCCAATAGGTTACAGTAGTATGTCCAAATGCAACACCAGTTACTATTCCTGTAGCACCCTCAATGGTTACAACATTGGTGTTATTACTAACCCATACTCCACCAGAAAATGGTGAAGACAATTGAACAGTTTGACCAATTGAACATATAAATTGACTTCCTGATATATATAAATCATTTACTGTACCTACAGCTATCCTGATATAAGTTTCATTTCCACAATCATCAATAAAATGAATAACCGTTTTACCATTTCCATTTGCTGTTACAACACCGCTGGAATTTATAGAAGCTATTTGGTTAGCATCTGAATACCAGGTTCCTCCTACAGCATTCACGGTCATTTGTGAAGTCTGTCCCACAGAACAAATAAATTGAATTCCAGTAATTTTTAGGTATTGTGCCCCTACAGATACTTTATACAATAAACTATCTCCACATGGGGTTGTACATTTAATGTTCGTCTCACCATTACCAGTTGCAGTTACTAATCCAGTTACAGCATCAACAGTTGCTATACTTGCATCAGAGGTCAACCAGGTGCAGCCTGCTGTAAAGCTAGCTAGCTGTGTTGTTTTCCCCACTGCACACATATATTGATTTCCTACAACTATTAAACCACTAGGATCTACTATCACAGAACTTGAAACCGAATTCCCGCATGTAGTAGTATATCCTATTGAAGTATTACCTAATCCAGTTGCAGTTACTACACCTGTTATTGCATCTACTGTTGCAATATTGGTATTAGCGCTTGACCAACTTCCTCCAGAATTACTTACAAAGAATTGTGTAGTATATCCTACACCACATATATGCTGTTTCCCCATGACATTCAAATTCAATAAACCTACATTTATTGGTTTTGATTTTTGTACCCCACAAGAAGTGGTATAATCAATAAATATAGTTCCCCAGCCAGTTGAGGTAACCAAACCAGTAGCAGCATCCACTGTTGCAATATTTGGATGACTACTGGTCCATATTCCTCCAGGAACACTTGAAGATAATTGGCTTGTAGCACCTATACTACATAGTAAAGAATCACCTGTCAATACTGGATCAGAATGATTATCTACTGTTAAATGTAATGTTATAATGCTATCACAACCCTTAGCATTTACCAATGTTATAGTATAGGTACCTATAGTATTATAAGTTCCTCCATTCCAGCTATAAGGGAATTGATTCTGACAAATCGTTTTATATATAGATGAAAAAGTTGCACCTAATTTTGTTATATTCAAAGTAGCAACACTATCACAACCACCCGCACTGGTTAAATGAATAGTATAAGTACCCTCACTTCCATAAGATACCCCATTCCAGACATAAGGAAAATTTCCAACACAAACCCCCACATTTGTGGTAGAAGGCTGTGGAGATAAATATACAAAACCAGCCATCTTATCGTTACCATATTCAGTTGTTACTTCCACATCTCCCGACGCACCATTCCCAACAATAGCAGTGATTAAATTTTTATTCACATAGGTAACACTGGCAGCAGCTACACCACCAAATGTAACAGTTGAAGCAGCGGTAAAATTAGATCCTACAATGTTTATCGTTGTACCACTACATACCGCACTTGGACTAAATCGATTAATTAATGGTGCTTTAGGTTGTGTATATTTAGCTACAATATCAGGACTTAAACCATTAGTAACTAAAGGGTCAGTTTGAATAGCACCAGCAATATACAAAGAATTTTCAACATCGGTAAGCATTGTATATGTTTCATCCCATCCTCTAACATATGCATTGTAGCCAATTGGGCCAACCATTCCCCAGCTTGTTCCATCATATACCGAAACTGCTGGCCTCATTGAATATGCTGAATCTCTTTGGGTGCCACCACAATAAATTGTTCCGTCTTTATCACTGGTTATACTCCAGATATTACCTATAATATGAATACCATCATGATTAAATAAAGCATCGTAACCGCCAACCTCACTCCAGCTATCTGTAACAGCATTATATTTCGCTACATAACCATGTCCTGTAGGATTTCCCGCAACAAATGGGCCGTTTGTAAAAGAACCTCCTGCATAAATATTACCAAAAACATCACAATGCATGGCATATATATAATTATTAAAGTAGCTATTGCCCCCCATAAAACTCCATGTATTCGTGGCTTTACTCCATTTGTAAGCCTGAGTATGAAAAGTAACATCAAATGCATTACCACCACAATAAATATTACCA
>CAIVPM010000129.1 GCA_903907815.1 uncultured Chitinophagaceae bacterium
ACTGACTAACTATATCTGCATATCCGTTAGATTCACCTGGTGGACCTAAAATTGTTGTAATTAAATTATTAAGATCTACAGCATTGGTAATTGTAAACTTTGTAATTTCGTCACGCCATGCTGATATATTAGCCGATATATTAGAATTTAGATCATCTAATGCACTTTGTTGATCTGGAACTTTTGGTGTCCACGAGTCAATAGCTCCGCCTATAAATGGAATTGTTTGTATACATATACCCGCAAAAGTTTTTGCAGTATAGTTTTCCGACTTGGCAGGACATGATCCATCACCGAACCCCATAATACCAGCCGCAGTAGCTAAAATAGGTAATGCCATATTTATTATATTCATATATAATAAATATGGTAGAAATTGAACCAGAACCAGAACCAGAAGACATACCATCCAGTGATGAAATTAATTCAGTTGCGGCTGCTTCAGCTGAGTCCGTAAGTAATGCAATAAAAAATAATCCAGCGCTTACTCCAGACAAAATAAAGGAAATTATGAATGAGGTAGCAGAAACAGGTGCATTTAAAGAAGGTAGTGCGGTTGAAAATGCATTTGCAGATGTCTGTATTAAAGCACGTGAAGCTATTATAGATATTTCTGGTAGAGGATTACAGTTAAAAAAAGTAGTGGGTGCACCCCCAGATGATCCATTTTCACTTAAAAATGAATCTAATCAAGATGGTAAAGCGAATGCAGATATATTAAGAGGTAAATTTAAAAAACTTGTTAACGATTTAGATTTAGAAACTGATTCAGATGGGACTCCAAAAGATACGCCCGCAAATCAAGGTAAAATCAGCAAAGCAATGGACTATTTAAAATCAGCGTTTGACAAAGAAGAATCTCCTATAAAAAATCAAATGTTAAAAGCATTATTAGTAATAGTACCTCAGTTGATTTCAGCTTGGGTATTTTGGATGAAAATTAACGCAATGAAAGGCGTTTTAGACGGTCTAGCAAAAGGCATGGACGAATGTGATGAAGTAAATTTTACAAATCATACACAGGTAACATTGGTATGTGGGGATTCTTCACGTGATGTAGTTAAGAATGCATGTGCATGCCCAGATTCTGCGGCATCCACATTAAGTACATTGTGTACTACATTTAATCCGGCTAATACATGCGCAGCCGGTTATAATTATATTTATTTTGAATATCATTGGTATAATGTATTACCTGCATTAGCTGCTAATGTAGCAAAAGTTCCAGGTAGTATACTTGATTTTTTTAAAAATAACAAATGGACTATATTATCAATTATAGGTATTTTTTTTTTACTGGTATTAGTTTATTTCTTAATAAAACATTATATATAGTATGAAGCCCGTGATTATATTAATAATTTTGATACTTGCTCTAGCGGGGATAGGTGCTATTGTATTTGTTGTTAATAGGGGTAAGTGTTCTCTTCCTGATAAAAATAACTGTCCTAATATTGGTTCAGATGCATTACCCCAGGTTCCATATTGTTCAGATAAAGATGGAACTTTAAGTTGTGTAGATTCATCTGTTGTATGTAAATTAAATAAACCAGATGGATCTAAATGTAATATTAATACATTATATTGTGATTATATGAAAAAGGAATGGAATTGTACGGGAATACCCGGTACAAAACCTATTACTTCATACTGTTCAGTTGATGATAATGGATTATTACAATATCCTATTTATAATGGAAATGAAGTAGCTTCGGATAAATCAAAACCCGATCCTAATGCTAATAAATATATGCATGATACTATATCCGGTAGAGATGCATGTACATTAAATTTATGTAATTCAAATTTTAAAATATATACTTCAAAAGACAAAAATGGAAAATCTGTTAAATGGTGTGCACCAGATGACATTGATGAGATACCATGTGATAAAGATCATAATAAACAGTCAGACGGTGATAAACATGATTATAAAGATATAAATGCAAAATGGAAAAATACATATATACTTGATAATTATACAAAATATTGTCAGTTTACAGGATGTAATATTGGAACTTTAACAGATAATAAATGTATTGTAAACCCAACTGGTTCATGTGGTAATTTACCTATTGGTGGAATGGAATGGCAAACAGATACTTCGGGTGCATGCACTCTTACAGGCTGTAATAATACACCAGGGGCTACATTAAATTGGGTGTTATCACCTAACAAAAAAGAATGCGTTCCAAAATGTAATGATGATAATGGTCTTTCAATAGATAAACGTTATAAATATACATTTGATAAAAATACAAGTACATGTCAAAAAAGTGGCTGTGTAAGTCCAGTATATTTGTATTCACCTAATGGTGGTCCAATTGGTTTGCTTACTTATAAATGGAATGATACAACAAAAACATGTGATCCAGATTGTAAAGATACAATGACTAGTACATATTTTTTGTTAGGTCAATCAAAAATGTCTTCAGGAGTTAAGGCCGTTAACTCTACTGATGGTTCAAAATGTATACCAGATCCAAGCTTGAAACCACCATGGGGTGGATGTGGTGGTGAAACAAGTGGATATGCTTTAAATAAAGAAGGCGATGGTTGTTTAGCAACCATAAATTCTCAAGTTGCAAAATTTAATACTAATACTAAAGATGGTTCTACAGCTGGTTGTATAATGTGTCAACCTAGAATATGTTATAATTGGGCTACTAAGGATAATTTTAATAATGGTGGGTGTATAGGTAAAAAGGAAGACGAATGTAACTTTACAGGATCTTCTTTAGATTCAGAATGGACAGGTGCAGTTGATAGTTGTGTTAACGAAAAACAATCCGATCACGTGTTAGATGACTCTGGGTTTGATGAATATTCTTCAAGTTTAAAGGACGGAAACTATGTTACAAGTGGTAAAGCTCTTAGAAAATATAAATATTTAGTTTCATCTCAGATTGGTAATGAAACATATTATATGACATTGGGTGAAGACGTAGATATTAAGCCAGGCGCAGATTTTTCGGTAAAAATGACAAAAACTAAATATTATTATACATATAATACATTTACTAAACAATTAAAATCATTAACAAATCCTAAGCTGTTTCCAATTGCTATGAATTTTGGTGATTTTCCTGTATATACATATTCTGATAAAGAAAAAAAACTAGATCATGGTATTGATATGCACCTAGTACCTAATACACAGAATAAATATTATATTTCATCGGCTGACCAAACTAATATGTATTATTACGATGATAATAAATTTTTAAAGTCTGATTTTAATTCTAATGATTTTTCAGTTGATAATAACCGACCTAATACACAGTTTACAATTGAACAATCTTTTGTTTGATTAAATAGTAATTTAAAAAACCCGTGTCTGAAATCTATCTACACTTTAAATAAACTACTTATAAAAGTTCTCAGATGAAAAACTTTAGCTATCGCCAGATGACTATCCAGACTCTTACCGATTTATTACCATTAGAAGTAAGCGATAGTCCTTGGTTATATGAAAATAATAATGAAGGTACTAAAAGCGTTGATACTGGTAAATGGATGTTATTTTACGATAAGTCATTAATGAATGAAGCATGGGTTCTTGCTAAAAAATTATACAGAGAAAATAAATTAGATGGGGTGAAATCTATGAAATGTTCTACCGCATATGAAAATCCAAGGGCAGCTACATTAGACGAAGGTATTATTATTTTGTATTGTAATAACTCTTCAAATGAAGAAATCATAATGAATATTGGACAAAAAATAATAGAAATGTTTGATTACAAAGAAAAACAAATTATATATTACAAGACAGATTTACAAACACGCGAAGGAACAATCGCTACTGGAAGTAAAAAAAATCATACATACAAATTATTTAACACTTTATATAAAGGAAAATGTTTAATTAAACTACAAGGGTCTAATCCATTTTTACAAGTAGAAAACCCCAAAAAAATAGAAGAAACGCAAAAAATAGAAAGACAATATCCAACTAAAAAACGAGAAAAAACATACCCAGAAAGATATGATAATTCTGCATTTGAAAAATTAAATGAAATGAATGAAGATACAGATCGGAGAGCACACGTCTGAACTCCAGTCAC
>CAIVPM010000130.1 GCA_903907815.1 uncultured Chitinophagaceae bacterium
GTTCTTAAAAGCATTAAAAGCCGCAACAACTGTAGGGTTTTCTTCTCTGCAAGGTCTACACCAGCTTGCCCAGAAATCCAGTAACACATATTTACCTTTAAAGCTACTTAAACTTACCTCTTTACCAGTAGTATCTTTTACGGTAAAATCGGGTGCAGGTTTATTTAATAAAGATAATATAGGATTTGCATTTACCTGAGCATCTACTATTTTAATTAACTTCTCTACACTTACATTGTCTTTAAACTTCTTTGCCAAGTCGTCGGTAATACTTTTAATTTCCGTTAACTCCATAGTACGGAATGCAATACTGGATAAATAGCAAGCAAGAATTGGACTTTTGGAATCTTTAATATTCGTTTTAATAAGCGCATTTACAGCAGCCATTTGCTTACTTTTTTCAGCAACAGCATTTTGCAAAAGGCTACTACTATCTTTTTTGGTTAAACTATCTACCATTACAAATGCATCCTTCAATAAACTAAAGGTAGAATCGTATTTATTCAAAAAAGTATGCAGGTAAGCTGATGCCTCTGACCCTTCTACTGAATAGGTCTTATAACTATTTACATCTAATCGAAGTTTTATATGACTACCATCATTTATAATAATCACTTCAGGACCATTCTGAACACCTACTACATACAAACCTTCGTCTTTACCGTATGCTCTTAATTCAAAAGTACCTCTTTTAGATAAAGTAGCAGAATCAAGCATGATAGGTTGCTTATCTCCAAAAGGAACTTCCATTAAAAATACTTTTTCCGAAGTTGGATGTTCTATCATCCCACTTACTACAAAAGCGCCATGTTTCTTAGGAGAACAACCCACTAAAAACATTAATATTGGAAGACAAACCAGTAATATCTTTTTCATTATTTTATTTTAATTCAATCATTAATAATTATAACCCAAACACGCACTAAGAAAGTTTCTTTTGTAATAGTTCTGTCACCATTTTAGGATCGGCCTGCCCCTTACTTACTTTCTTTACTTCCCCTACAAACAATCCTATCAATCCTTTCTTACCTTTCTTATATTCAGCTACTTTATCAGGCATATTTGCTATCACTTCATCCACCCATTTCTCCAGCTCATTTACATTACTCACCTGTAAAAGATTCAAGCTTTCGGCCAGTGTTGCAGGATCCTGATTATGCTTCATTAATTCGGGTAATAATTTTTGAGAAGCAACCGAGAAATTAACTTTACCTTCTTGTACCAGGTTCACCAGACTGGAAAATGTTTTTGGCAATAAAGTAAAGTCAGCATAGCCAATCTGATGCTCGTTTAAATACTGCTTAATAGGTCCCAGCATCCAGTTGGCTATAGCTTTATAATGTTTGTTTATAGCAGCTACCGAATGGAAATAATCAGCCGATGATTTATCCTCACAAATGTTGGCTGCATCATATTCACTTAATCCCAGCTCTGTAGTAAATGTATGTTTCAATTCGGCAGGCAATGCAGGCAAAGCTTCCTTAATATTTTGAATATATTCTTCTGTAAGATTAAAAGGTGCCAAATCCGGATCAGCAAAGTATCTGTAATCATTTGCATCTTCCTTATCTCTCATGGAAAATGTAGTATCATTATCAGCGTTAAAACTTCTGGTCTGTTGTATTACAGGTTCCCCCTTCTCTAATAAGCCAATGATACGTTCAGCTTCATAATCTATTGCTTTCTTTACATTACGGATAGAATTCAGATTCTTCACTTCTACTTTAGTACCCAGCGTTGTTTCCCTTTTTAATCTTACCGATACATTGGCATCGCAACGTAAGCTACCTTCTTCCATATTACCATCGCATACGCCCAACCATTGTACCAGTTTACGCAATTCGGTAATGTATTGAAAAGCATCTTCACTACTATGAATACAAGGCTCGGTAACAATTTCTACTAAAGGTGTTCCTGCTCTGTTTAAATCTATACAGGTGTAAAAATCATCGGCATCATGTATGCTTTTTCCAGCATCTTCTTCCATATGAATCCTATTCAAAATAATTTGCTTTTCACCTTCAGTACTTTGAATAGTAACATAACCTCCCTTACAAATTGGGGTTGTATGCTGCGATATCTGATACCCCTTTGGCAAATCGGGATAGAAGTAATTTTTACGGGCAAAATAGTTATACCTAACTATCTCACAATTGCAGGCTATACCTAACCTTACTGCATATTCTACTGCTTTCTTATTCGTTTTAGGCAAGGTGCCTGGATGTGCTAAAGTAACAGGACTAACATGGGTATTTGGCTCAGCTCCAAAAGCAATACTGTCACCACAAAATAGTTTGGAATTAGTTTGCAACTGTGCATGTACTTCCAGACCTATTACAATCTGATATTTATCCATTAAGTTCATTGCCGCAAAAATAGGGAAATAGAGAGCCAATTGATAATGGATGATTGATTATTGAAAATGAAATACAGTTTTATGTATTCAATAATAGGTTTTAAGTTAACTCAAACATTCAATTCAACTATTTACAATTGAGGAACATTCGTTTGAAATATTTTGGTTTGTTAAGGGAGTTTTTAATATAAATTATTAACTGATGATATCTTAAGTAGACTA
>CAIVPM010000131.1 GCA_903907815.1 uncultured Chitinophagaceae bacterium
CCCCAACACCAGGTTTTATATTCATTAGCACATTAGCTAATTGGTATTCCTCCCGTCACTGCGAGCAAAGCGAAGCAGTCTCAGTCATAAAAAAAGAGCCTACGAATCTCTCCGCAGGCTCTATTCTAAATTAGTTTCAATAAATCCTCTACCCTCCTATCTCCCTGTATTTGTATTCCTCCTTGCCTGTTGCCTCCTTGCCTTGTATTTGTATTCATTATCAAATTCTCAAATTATCAAATTCTCAAATTATCAAATTCTCAAATTATCAAATTCTCAAATTATCAAATTCTCAAATTTGTATCCCTTGTATTCATTAGCTAATCAGCACATTAGCAAATTAGCTAATTTGTTTTTTGTATTCATTCTCAAATTCTCAAATTTTCAAATTCTCAAATTTGCACTGCCCCGTATTTACCCCTCAAACCTGCTACATCCTACCCAACAACTCCTCCCTTTTCTCTTTGCTAATAGGCAGTTCTACCGCACCTGCTACTTCCACAAAACTGGATTTTATTTGTTTAATATGCGCATGATTTACGATATGCGATCGGCTAATTTTGGTAAACTGATGGCCAGGAAGTTTATTGATTATGTCGGAAAAAGCACTCCTAATGGTTTCTTTACTACCATCCGTCAAATATAGGTATATGTATACATGGCTATTTTCCAGATACACAATATCCTTACAGTATATTTTTTTGTAGATAGTGCCACATTTTACCAGAATACTTTTTAAGGCTGTATCTTGCTCTTTTCTGTAAAGGTCATAATTAGTCATGGCTATTTCAATACAGGAAAATAAGTTATCCTGTGTAAAAGGTTTTACCAGAAAAGCAAGTGGCAATGTTTTTTTGGCTTGCAGCATAGTAGCCTTATCACTGTTGGCAGTAAGGTAAATAAAAGGTATGCCAAATTGTTCGTTTAGTAGGGTAGCTAATGCTATTCCGTTTTTCCCCTTACCCAAATTTATATCCAGCAACAAAAGGTCTATATTTATTTCCTGCACCATGGTCAATGCCTCCTCATAATTGCCAGCCGTAAACACTACTTGATATCCTAATTCATGTAGGTAGAGCGAAATGGTTTTCGCTATTATTACCTCATCTTCCACTATGCCAATCTTTATAGTATTCATCGTATTAATTTATAAAGTAAATGGTAAAAATGCTCCCCTCTTGGTAGCTGTATTCTACTCTGCCCCCCAATTGTGTTGCCAGTCCTTTTATAAGTTCTATGCCCAAGGTAGTAGGGTTTTTAATGTTGATCCCCGCCTTCAAGCCCGGCCCATTATCCCTGTACTGTAGCATATATTCTCCGTTCTTTTGGGGTGTTACATAAATAGATACAAAATTATCAGTTTTATGCTCAGGTAAGTATTTATAGGCATTGGTTACCAGTTCGTTTACTATCAAGCCCAGCGGCACAGCAGTATTAATATCCAGCAACAGTTTTTCCTCCCCTATATCAAAACCAATAAACCTATGACCATTTTCAAACAGTTCGGCCACCTTACCCACTAATCCTTTTATAAAAGTATGAAAATAAATAGTACCAAATGTCTCTTGTTCATAGAGGTTTTGATGAATGAGTGCTATACTATTTATCCTGCTTTGTCCTTCTTTAAAAGCTGTTTTTATGGTTATATCCTCCATAGTAGCGCCCTGCAATTGCAACAACCCCGATATTATTTGCAAATTATTCTTTACCCTATGGTGCACTTCTGCCAGCAACAATTCTTTTTCCCCTACTATTTTTTGTAATTCCTCGGTTCTAATCTTTACCGCATTTTCCAGCAGTAATTTATCGGATTGTAATTTATTGGTTTTGTAATAAAATAGCCATAAACCCAATAGGAGGGCAACTACTATACAAGCCACTATAAACCACCATTGCATGTAGAATGCTTTTAGCACGATTACCGATAGTAAAATCTCCTCTTTATTCCATTGTCCGTTTTCAAGTTGTGCCTTAATGTCTAAAGTATACTTCCCAGCTGGCAATCCACTTATTCTTACACTCCCCTCCTCTGTATAGTTCCAGTCCTTATCAAATCCTATTATTTTGTAAGCATACCGATGAACCCTTTGCTGAAAATCAAGCAACGCAAATTCTATGGTCAACACTTTATCGCCTGGCAGCAATTCTATTTCTCTACTTTTTTTTCGTTCCCAAAAACAATCTATCAGTTTATTTTCTACAGCAGAAAATTTAGTTACCCCTATTATTTTGAACGGGATTTTAAGCGAATCGGAATAACCATTCAACATCTTTGGGTCAAACCCTGCTATGCCATTTATTCCACCAAAATACATTGTTCCGTCACTGGCTTTATACGAAGATATTCTATCAAATTCATCATCAGGTAAGCCATCCTTTTCTGTAAAGAGTAAAGAGGTACTATCTCTTGTATTAAATCGAATGAGACCTTTGTTGCTTCCAATCCATAAATTGGTTTGTTCATCTTGCTCTATCCTATAAATTAAATTAGCAGGTAAACCATTTTTGGTGCTATAGAAATGAATCTTTTCGGGATAACTATCAATCGGTTCATTCCACTTCCACTTTACCAACCCTTGCCCATTAGTAGCAATCCAGCAGTTACCATTTTTATCCTCAGTCAAATCATAGATAACGTTAATGGGTAAATAGTGATTTTTGTCTTTCGCTTCTTTACCAAAGTAATCAGTAACAATCAATTGATTGTTGATACAATAAAGCCCATTTTCCGCTACCGCTATTAATCCTTTTGTTGAAGTAGATATTATTTTATACACACAACCTGCCTTAGGAATATTATTCGATAAATAAGCAAGTGGAATATTGGTTTTATGATGCTCATTAAATTGATAAATACCATTATACAAACCCGTCAAAATAATAGAATCGGAATATGGATATAAACACCAGAAACCATTGATAGGCAGAGTATACAAAAGTTCCTTCTTTTTGTCTAAAGGATAATATTTTAATAAGTTTTTACCTGCTAAATATAAATAATCATTCTTAGGCAAAATCGCATAGCCCGATTCTCCTGTTTGGGGCGAAAGCATTAACTCCTTTTCTTTACTACTATCAAAACCAGCAAGCATGCCCCCTATGTTAGCAAACAATAGTTTGCTTTTACCAGCATTTATTTCACCTATCCCCCTTACCTGTGTATTAAAACTGCTACCGTACCGATTGGTAAGATTAGTAAAATAGGTTTGAAAAAAATTCTTTTTAATCGTTACTGCTATTATTCCATCGTTTGTACACAGCCATCTATTTCCTTGCTGATCTTTGTATACCTGCAATACATTATTATATTTAGTAAAGTATATCGAATCAAACAAGGGTTGAAGCTTTTCGTCTTTATACAGATAAGCCCCTTTGCGCTGATCATATACAATACAAGCCGATTCGTTGCTTACACGGGTACATTTCATAGTACCCTTAAAAATGTGTTGAATTTCCAAGAGCACCCTGTTATAATCAACTACACTATACCCACCATTTTTTGGTAATTGATACAATGAACTATACCACTTAAAATAAGCAAGCCCCTGCAGTTGTTTACCGTTACCATTAGCCGCTCTTTGGTTCATTATTTTCCCATCCGATACTAAGTATCCTATTTCATTTAAGGGGGTAAAAACAGCCTCTTTTTTCCCAACTACAATTTTATCTATTATAGAATATAACTCTTCCTTCGTATCTTTATTAAACACTGATGAATACTCGTATTGTTTCCTAAAACCTTTATTAGGAGTATATTTCCACCAACAGAATGGAAAATAGGTTAAGACATTTAATTCATTGGTCTCATCATTGCTAATATAAAAAATGTTTCTGGTATCAAAAGGAGCAGTACTAAATACCTCTTTTATGGGTAGTAAACTATTCGTATGAAGATCTAATATTTGTATCCTGTTATCAAAATGTCCATTGGCATCAAATTGGGTAAATGGATATTGTATAAATAATCTATTTCCAGCATCTATAGCAATATTCAAAATAGTATCGCTATTCAATCCCTTGTTTTCAGCATTATAAATAGTAAAATGTTTCCCATCGTATCGGTTTAATCCATTTTGGGTTCCAAACCACATAAACCCATCTTTATCCTGCACCGCACAAGTTACTATTCTGGACGAAAGACCATCTTCTACAGACAGCAGTCTGGCGTTCGCTTTTACCTCGTTCACTTTCTGTGCTGGCAGAATGGAAACAATAAAAACAGAAAATAAATATAGTACTATGTGTCTAAATACGTTCATTAAATTCTACAACTTATGTACTACAAATAAATGCCATATTATTATACCCTCATCAATTTTTGTATATTGCAATTATCGGTTGCTCATAAGCTGTTTGAGATAATTGTTTAGAATTAACACAAACAGCTTCTTAAAATTATTATATCCTCTTACTTATTGTTTACCATAGCTTATTGATAAATATGGTATGGGCTTTATGGTTTCCTGATTAGATACGGTATAACCAAAGTTTACGTATACTTTATTACTGATATAAAAGAATACATCAAATGTTCCCACTAATACCATCGGTACAGGAGATACTCCTTTTCGGGTTGAATAATACTGATTAAATTGATCTGTAGTCGATACATACATCATTCCTCCAATAAATCTAAACGAAAGATTGCCTACCATATCCTCTCTTTTTTTGGCTATACCTTTTTTTTTCACCGATTTCTCAAATAATGGAATCATATAACTAAGATCTAAAGTAGATTGAAGCACCGGAATAAACGATCTTTCATTGGTCTCTTCATTAATAGCATCTAATAGCTTTCCCCCAATTCTAAATTCATATCTGCCCCCTTTAATATCCTTAAGTGTTGAATCTATGCCATTCGAAAAATAATTGCTTTTACTGATAGATACATTTACTACACCTCCCATCTGTCTTACCAAATCATTGCGCATATACTGTTCGCTACCCTTATTATTTACCGATAGGGTAGGAACGGAATTGAACAGATTAAAATCCCAGTCAGATTTCCCTATTAAAGCAGAAAATTTATAGGTTTTAATACCCACTTTAGGAACCGAAAAAGCATCATTCCCCACTGCTGTCCCCATCGAAAACTGATTTAAAAGTTCACTTGGACTTTTAACTTCAGGTGTTGGCGTATTTGGATTATTGGGGGTAGGTATACCATACTGCGGAGTATTGCTCTGTTGATTATTTTGTTGATTATTTTGTTGATTATTATTTTGTTGGTTATTATCCTGTGCTTTGCAGTTTATAACTGTAAACAAAGACAAGGATAGATAAATTAAACTACTCATTACTTTCATGATAGATATATTTAAAAAATTAACAAAAGACCATATGACTTCATTTTATTCAAATTTCATTTGTCTTATTTTGTAGTTGCTACTATCTACAATATATAATGTATTTAGGGCCCTGTTGAAAGCTAACTTAGTTGGGTTATTAAACCTCGCCATCATAGCATCACCATTCATCGAACCTGCATCGTGATGCATTCCTGCAAATGTGCTAACTACGCCATTATTAAGGTCTATTTTTCTAATAGCATAATGCCCCCCTTCTGTAAAATAGATGTTTCTGGCAGTATCGCAGGCAAGTCCATTCGGATACGATAAGCTTGCTGTAGCTACAGGTCCATTTATAAAAGTAGGGTAGCCAATACCAGCTACTGTAAATACGGTATTGCCACTTAATTTTCGAATTCGATGATTCAAAAAATCTGCTATATAAATATCACCATTTTTAGGATCTACATCTATAGATTTGATTTCCGAAAATTGAGCAGTCTTATAGTCTCCATCACTATACCCGGTAGTGCTTCCTGCTATTTTATATACATTGGTATTGGTAATTAATTTAAGAGAATTGCCATCTGCCACATATTTATTCATATTAAAATCAATAACTATATCATTCAGATTACTAAACCCAGCATTGGCAATAGGCACATTGGATACATCCACACAATTACCAGCTTGTCCTGCATAATCTAAAAAGGTATTCACACCCATCGAATGATCTATCATCGATATTTTACAGTTATTGGGTTTATAGGTCAAAAAAATACCATCATCTCTGCCACAGGCAATCGCAGATTCGGTAGTAGGCGTAAAGGTCATAACGGTTGATACCCCTCCATTAAAAGATATTTTTCGGACTTTATCACTTTCCAGAACATATAAATCATTATTCGATGGATCTACCGTAATATCTACAATAGTTTTAAACATGGCACTCAATGGGTCACTGTTATCGGCATATCCATGATTGCCGGTTCCCGCCAAGGTAGATACGATCCATTTAGGGTTATAAGTAAAATTTACATCCCCATGGTTTACCAAACCATCTTTTACATTAATGTCCACAGAAACTTTACCCGACCCTATTGCTTTGGGTACAATTAAAGTAATAGAAGTAGCAGTATTTTTTAAAATATAAGATGCAGGAATGGGTACATTATTAATTTTCAATTGCAAAGAATCTCCCTTGGTAAGGTCGGGCAATAAATGGTTACCTATTAGTTGTATAGTATCATCAAAACTGGCAGAACCAGGAATAATATTGGTAATAGTAGGACATGCAGGACATACACTGTCATCTACTTTTACACAGGAATTGATGGTGATGATGATCACCATCAATAAAATAATACGTTTAAAATGCATAAGAATAGTTTTTATATTATAAGAACCAACTTTAAAAGATAAATCATACAGGTTCTATTGAATCAATTCAACAGAACCTGTATGATTTAATTTATGTCATAGGAAAATTACCAATTAAGCATTTACCTCTATACATTTTACAAATTACATACCATTAGTACCGGTAGCCCATATTGGTTGGTTAGCACCAGTATAAACTACTAGATTACCATCGTCTTGTAAAGTAAGTGTTTGACCAGCTTTACCGTAACAATTTGGAGACCATACTACACTGTTGCCCGCGCCATAAATAACAAGATTGCCATCTGTTTGAAATTTAAAGGTTGCGCTAGATTTTCCATTTGTTTTAGAAGACCAGATTGAAGTAGTAATATTTTTATACAACACTAAATTTCCGTCACCCTGATAAACAAGGGTAAATTTCCCATTAGGAGATGTCAATAAAGTTTGATTATTTTGGCTATATGTCCATATACTACCAGCAGCGGCACTATTTTGGGCAGCACCAGTTGTAAAGTTAGAGCTATTGCCGGATAGTAAGAAATTAAACAGTGTTGCTTTTAAGCCATTACTCGTTTTATCCGTTAAATTATTTATGCCACTGTTTTTTCCATTGGCTACACCCTGATTAAAATTATAATAAGCCACCAAACCAGCTTCATTACCCACTGATTCGGTATTCATAGCAGATATAATCTGAGCATTAGTGCGGGCTACATTCCAAATTCTTACTTCATCAATGGTACCCTTAAAGTAAGCACCACTACCCAGATTTGTTGCATCAGTTGCACCAATAGCATAGTATTGTTCAGAAGATCTTTGTCTGTCTCCTTTTGTGGTGGTAGCAGAAGCCACCCCATTCAATAATCCATCCAGCGTTTTAGTAACAGCGTTGTATCTTACCACCACATGGTTCCAGGTGCCAAAAGAAACTTTACCTACCAAAACCGCAGCTAAAGGCCATACACGAACTTTTACTTCCCCGGTAGAAAGAAGCTCAATCTGTGAATCACGCCATCCGGTATTAATCGCGTTCTGACCATCTTCCTGCAATATCACGCCCGCAGCATCTGCTTTAAACCATAATTCTATGGTAGCATCTGTGCCAGGAAATTTATTATACAGGTTAGGGGTCATTGCATAGTTGTTCAAACCATTAAAATTCAATGCATTCCCAAATTGGGGCGTAGGGGTATTAGTCGCAGGCGTAGCGGTAGCAACAACGGTGGTAGGGGTATTAGTCGCAGCAGTTGTAGTTGCAGCAGGTGTAGTTGCAGCAGTTGTAGCGGTAGCACCTCCGGTGGTAGGGGTATTAGTCGCAGGCGTAAGGGTGGTTTTACCATCAATTCCCTTTGACCATATAGCCTTATTCGCAGCATCATAAATTACCAGTCTTCCATCGTCTTCTAACTTTAATGTTTTTCCACCTAGACCACCACAATTTGCTGACCAAATATCCATATAACCAGGCTCTCTAACAACAAGATTACCATCGTAATAAAATTTAAAAACCCTACCATTGCCACCTGCGTTAATTTTATTTTCCCAGACAGTGGTAGTAAGTTCTTTTAACAAAATAATGTTTGCACTATAATTTTTTAAAACAAGTGAATATTTTCCATTTGAAGATACCAGTAACATCTGATCTATAGACGTAGTACTCCAATAGACACCAACAGGTACACTATTTTTAATAACAGCTTTGTTAGGATAATAGATGTCGTTGTTGCCGGTAGTTGAAAGGAGAAGATAATCAACATCATTAGGAGGAGCAGGTTCATTCAGTAAGGTACCACCAGGTTTCGAACGACTTACTTGTTTTTTATCTCCTAAGCCAAATCTGTAATTGGTACCTACAAAAGAAGCACAATTTACAGCACTGTAATCCTTAACACCTGCACCTGTTGCTGCTACCGATGTAATTAATCGGCGTCCTCTAATGCCTGCTGCCATTCCATATGTAGCAGAAGCCACTGTAAATTGATCTTTGGTACCATCAGTATAATTAACGGTAACAGTTACCGCAGCGTTAGTGTTATTATAAAAAACCACGTTATGATAGTTACCCACATCCACATAAGTAGCTTTAGTAGAAGCCGATAAATTTAATGGCTTGCCAGCATCATCTAAAGGATACATTTCATAAGTTTCATTTTCATCACCTACATCTATTATACCAAATTTATAATCAGCAGGTTTTGCACCAACACCAGGTTTGTACCTAAAAGCATCCAATAACATATCTTCAATTAAAAAGTCTTCTCTGATGTTATTCGGCGAACCTTTAGCACCAGGAGCTACAGTAAACTTATCCTGTGCATGACGAGTCTGATGATTATCTCTATCTTGATAAGAAACTAAAACTTCTCGTGGATGTTGAGTGTAATTTGTAACTTCTATTTCAGGATAATATACCACTTTTGGAGGGGTTCTAGTAGCCGATGCAGGATCGCATTGAGTACTGGTCTTAGATCCCCTCATCATATCATCTCCTACTGTATTGGTTTTAGTGATACAAAGGCGGGTTGCTCCATTATCTACTGTATTTAAATATGCTATAGTTTTTTGTTTATCATATTCAATAATTGGTCCTCCGGTAATTTCATAGGTTGGTTTTTCACTCAACCCAAATGGAGAACCGGCATATTGACCTACTAGTTCGCCGGAATACTTGTATCCCAATTCTTTGCCAAATTCAGTTGCATCTGCTTCTCTTGGATTTTGTGTTCCATGTACATCCTTAAACATAATACGGAGAGAATTTTCAGCTGTTATTTTTAATCCCTCTTTTATAGCCCCATAATACATTTCCTTTAGCATAAAATTAGTTCCGAATTGAAAGCCCTTTTCAGCAACAACTTCTGCTGACCATTCAGCTCCTGCAACAACAGCTTTAAAAAAAACTTCTTCAGGGGCGGTCATAGCTATTGATGTTAAACTAGTTACGGAACCAAAGCCTTCAGTAAATGCTGCTAAAGCAATCTGACCCACAATTTCTGCCACAGGTAAAACACAATCTTTCATATCATCAATTTTAGGCTCACCATCCAGATTTATCTGGTACTTAAGCGTAAACCATACTCCACCTGTTGTTCTTTCCATCTGTTCGCCGGGTAATATTACGCCATGATACAAGCAGCCTACCTGATTCAGACTAACTTCTACCGGAAATTTTGTTTTATTTTTAATGATAAAACCCGGCTGTATATCAACTGGATTATCGTTACCATCTAGGTGATGTACTTCAAATTTGTCCGTTCTAGGATTGTAAATAACACCAAATTTATTATAATCGGTCCCCGTAGATTTGTATGCAACAACCGTTTTACCGTCAGCCGTAGTACCCGTTATATCAGTAAGTAAACAACCACCACGATTGGCACTTGGTGTAAATGTACTATGAGGGTTTACTGTATAGTTGTCAGGAGGACAAAGAGCTCCCAACCGAAGATAACTTATTTGGCCGGTTATAGTTTTATCAGTTTTATTTACAATGATTACATTTGGTATAACACTTCCATCCAAATCCAATGGTGTACCACTATTATCTACATGATGCACTTCCCATCTATCGTTCCACCAAATGAGTCCATAATCATTGTAGACTGATCCTGGTGATGTGTAGGGAATAGCGCCTGTAGCCGTTATTTGTGTTACAGAACACGCTCCTCCGTCTACTGTAACTGTTGCTCCAGGATCTACAGAAAAATTATCATCACGACAACTTTTAAGAGCTTCACTTTTACCTAAATAACTCACTTGAACATCCACCCTTGTACGAGAGTAATTTTTAAAAGACACGTACCTGGCAAAACTTTGTGTAATGACAATAAATGCCATCAAAACTAACAATACATTTTTTTTCATGTTTTTATACTTTACAATGATCTATAATTCCCATTAGAAGGATATAAATTTAAATTTTTTATACCTACCCTGCCAAAGCGGAAAACGTTTACTAATTGTTGTAGTATAAATATCTGAAACAAGATATTACTACCAAAAAAATGTTACGAAAACCCAAAATATGTTACGAAAACAGATTTTAGCCCCAAAAAATCAATAGCTACGTATTTTATAAAGTATAGGGGGCTTCCCACTGTACTGATCATACACAGAATGGACACTATAAATTTAGATAATTAATTTGCAATTATTACCTTTTTAATTATTCTTTTTTTAAGTAGCAGCGCTTAAAAAAAGGGGATATTTTCCCATTATAATAGGCGGACCATTCATTCATTATCCCATCAGCAAATTGAGTTGTATTTGAACTCTTTTTACTTTAAATTGTATTCATTCTCAAATTATCAAATTATCAAATCATCAAATTTGTATCCCTTGTATTTATTAGCACATTATCACATCAGCTAATTAGCTTATTGGTATTCCTCGTTGCCTTTGTGCCTTGTATTACTCTTTGCCTATTGCCTCCTTGCCTTGTATTTGTTCTACTTTGTGCCTATGTGCCTCGTTGCCTTTGTTCTTTGTATTACTCCCGTCACTGCGCACGCAGCGAAGCAGTCTGAGTCATAAAAAAGAGCCTTCGAATTTCTCCGAAAGCTCTTTGTATTTGCCTTTAGTTTTTCTTTTTCTAGTCTTTATTTTTTGTTCTACTATTCCCTATCCAATGAAACAGAATTATTGATGAACATAGAAGTTTGCGGATCATTAACCAAGCTAGTGGAACTGCAGTTGGTGCTACTAACAATCCCCTCTTCACTAAGTACCAGCGAAGGTACAACAGGGCGGGTTGCTTTTTCTATTATTTTCACTAAAGCATCCTTCAAAATCTCATTCATAATTCTTTTATATTGGCTTAATTAAGTTCTTCTTCCTAGCCACCCCTGCACCAGCAGCAATCAGTATAATACTTAACCCACCATCGAATGGCACAGCACCATCTCCACCACCTACATTACTTGAAGGTGTAAAAACTCCAGTACCATTCACACCCGGTCCACCACCACCAGGAACAGGAGTACCTTGTGAATGGGCTTTGCTGATGGCTAGTGTTAACACCAACAGTGAAAGAACAGTTACTTTTATTATCTTTTTTATTGTTTTACTTTTCACTTTGGTTAGTTATTATTTAGCTATCAATTCAGTGTTATAAACTCCTTTCCCTTCTACACTTCTTAGCACCACTGTATATAATCCACCTGAAACAGAATGATTCATTTTGATTGTCTCCATTGTTGAACCTTCAGTATGATTGATGGTTGTATTGAATACTTCCTGACCAAGACTATTTACTATTACTACATTGTATTTACCAGCAGCAACATTAGCTGTTTGTAGTGTAAATGTTTTGCTGGTAACAGGATTAGGATATACGCTAATGTTTCCTTTAATGGTTGTTACCGGTACCACTTTAGCAGATTTAAATACAAGACTGAAACGATTCTTGTATGTATTAGCATCGTTAGTTGCTGTAAAGTTTACCACTGTTTCGGCAGGTAATATTGTATTCAACAATGCATCTTTAATAAATACCTGAACACCAAGAGTAGTAAACTGAGAAGCATCAACTTTCAGTTCATAAGATGTATTAGCAGATACATTCCCTACCCTTAAAGTAATTTCATCTTCTATTGAAGGTATTGCTATTCCATTGATACTTAAATCAGTGTTAGATTCTACGATAGAGATATTCTCTCCTCCATTCATCAGTTTCTTAACATCTTCAGCACCAATTGATCTAGAATAGTTATTATCAAAAGTTGCAACAGTTTCATCTAAATTGGTAGCAATACCATCTATATCTTTCCAGATACTTACATTCAGCATATTTAATTTAGCAGTTCTGAAAACTGTAGTTTGAGTACCACCAACCACTTTATCAGATTCCTGTATGACTAACTTAGGCGTAGCTGCTGTATGGTATACCCAGAATCCTTGTCCTGGCTGGATGTTTAAACAAGCAGCATCGGAAGCAATACCAGCAGGGCGATTGGTTACAAAAGCAGAACCATTGTACTGAACAGTAACATAACGTTGTAAGCCACCGTTCTGATAAGTAGGATCTAAGAAACAATAGAAGTTACCTACATTATTTCCTGTAGTCCCTGCATTATTGATTATAGAAGACCAGCTAATAGGACATACATAAGGATTAGCAATAAACGACCAGCCTTCTCCCCTTACATAAGCGCTTGCAGGTGTTAATCCATAAGTAGAAGTATAACCACCTGTAGATACTGTACCACCATTGCCTATTGCATTAAAAGTAACGGTTCCTGTAACAAGGCTACCAGTTGCTCTTAAAGTAGTTGCAGTTGGCATATTAGCAGGATTAGTACCCATGTTAAAGTTTCTTGCACCTCTTATCAGTATTCTTAAGCCTTTAAATGGATCTAAGTTAATCCCTTTTGTACCACCAGTTGTTGTAGTTACTGCAGTCCAGTTACCATTTACACAACTGTATAAAGAAGGTGTATTGTTACCGTTGGTAGTGTAGTCCAAACCTGTGGTAGGGTCGTAAGCAGCATACCCTGGAGTACCTGTTTTACCAGTAATATACACGCCATAGTTATAAGAAGGAAAACCAGCTCCATTTTCCTGCCAGTTTGCAAATACAGAACCTGCATTCGCTACTGAAGGACCAAGATCTCGGTAGTTTCTCTTACCTTGTGGTATAAATCGTTCTACAGTTACATTACCTCCAGTAATGGTAGCACCATTTGCTACAGGGCCAACTACCGCAGTATTGGTTAAAGAACTACTCTTTAATGTTAAATGATAATTATTCAAATCTAAAACAGTAGACGCATTGTTCAATGATAATAAACGAATAATACCCAATCCACTACCAAACTTTATCTTACCAGTACCATTTACCGATAAGTTAGCCAGCAGACTATCGCTGTTACCAGTTCCAAAACGAATGATATTATTAGCCGAAGCATTCATTACCAGCGACGAACTGGCCGATCCTATCAATTTACCGGTTCCGGTTATCGCTCCACCAAGGGTAAGCGTTTTGCCCCCTATCGATAAACTACCCTCCAGCAATACATCATTATTAATCGTAATATCTGCTGTAAACAATGGTTGATTAACAGGTGCAGCAGGTATGGTTAATAGTACCCCAGTTACAGGCAATACCCCATTACTCCAGTTACCCGCCGTATTCCAGTCTTTTGATATAGTACCCGTCCATACATAATTTGGAGTAGCACTTATTACAGTCATGGCAATACCATTGCTATTA
>CAIVPM010000132.1 GCA_903907815.1 uncultured Chitinophagaceae bacterium
AATGTTGAACGAAGGAGGCTGTATTTATTTTAGTACCAACCTTACTACTTTTCAGATGGATACAGAAAACATACATGCTGCTACTATAAAAGACATTACTAAACAAACCACTCCATTCGATTTTGAAGGTAAACTACAAAGATGGTGCTATAAAATACTTTTGTAATATACTGATAATCAATATATTTTAATATTTTATTCCACTATTGTCCGAGATAAATAATGAAAAAAAAGTTGTAAAAGGGGGCGGTTGCCCCCTTTTTTGTTAGTTTGCTGATACCACTCATCAATCTAACAATTATGAACAAATCTACGACTTATGTCGGACAGCACATACTGTCCCAGATACTATCTTTATGCCCTAAAAATGAACTTGCTCCTATTTTTATTAAAACAAAATCTGACTATAAATCCAAGCGACTTAAATCGTGGGAACATTTTGTAACGATGATGTTTTCGGTTCTTGCAGGATGTACGTCATTGCGTGAAACGTCCATGGGGCTTGAAGCTTATGAAGGTAAGCTCAATCATATCAATATCAAAAATGTACCACCCCGAAGTTCCCTGTCCGATGCAAACAAGAGGCGTTCATCTGATGTTTTTAAAGAGATATTTAATCACTTGAATTTTAAGTTTAAAGGAGCTATCTCGGACAGCACTCTGCCAAAAGAGGTGCTTTCTAAGCTGTTTTTAGTGGACTCTACAGTATTTTCTTTATTCAAAGCAATACTTAAAACAACAGGTAGGCATTCAGCCAACGGGAGAAAAAAAGGAGGCATAAAAAAGAATACTATGCTTGAAGGTGCTACATTAATGCCTGTATTGATTCAATTCAATGCTGCGGCTGATAATGACCAGCAATTTCTCTTTTTTATTAAGCTTCCTAAAGGTTCTTTCTTAACCTTCGACAAAGGGTACAACAATTACGTACAGTTCGCCGCATTTACAGCATCAGGCGTGTATTTTATTACAAGGCAAAAGGATAATGCTGTTTATATAAGTGTAAGTGAAAAGATACTGACCGACAAAATGAGTAATGCTATTTTGAAGGACGAAACAATTGAGCAGACTTATAAGGATGCTGATGGAAAATTACAGGTTCTACAATTAAGAAGAATTGCATGGTGGGATTCAGAAGGTAGCAGAGTATATGAATTCATAAGCAATAACTTTGAATTAGATGCACAGGTTATAGCTGACATTTACAAATACAGATGGCGTATTGAATTGTTTTTTAAAAAGCTTAAGCAGAATTTTCCACTCCAATACTTTTTAGGAGATAATCAAAATGCCATTGAAATTCAAATATGGTGTTCACTAATTGCCTTATTATTGTTAAGTCATATTCACTATCAAAATAAATCCAAAATGGCATTTAGTAATATGGTATCTATCTTGAGAATGCATCTTCCAAGTTATATAAGCATAAAGGATTTGTTGGCATTACATAATAAAAAGCGGATAAGAAATATGGATACCCCGTCGGATAAACCAGATTTATTCAGTCAATTATAGTACCCCCCTGCTTTTGATTTTGAAAAATGAAATGTAGTAATACCAATGGTTACAGAGAATTAAATCTCGTTTTTTGAGCTATCTCGGACAATAGTGAACAGAAACAGTAACTCCTGCTATACTCAACTATACCTGGACAGGTGCTACCTCTACCAACTGGAATGTAGCCACCAACTGGTCGTACAATTTACTACCTACTACAGGAGTTTCCGTTATTATCCCATCTGCACCAACCAATCAACCTGTATTAAGTAC
>CAIVPM010000133.1 GCA_903907815.1 uncultured Chitinophagaceae bacterium
CCGATCTAGCAGTCTCGGTTACTTCTGTTCTAAAGAAAAGATATCCATCATCCATGTACAGGCTGGCTATATCGCTACCTTCTGGTGCACCACCTTTACCAAGGCGTTTATTCAACAATTCAAGGTTATAAATATCTCCTTTTCTAATACCCAATACTACAGTCAATACTGTATCAGGATATTTAGTATTTCCTTTCCAGGAAATATTACCAAAACGATATTGTTTTCCCTCATTTACTTTAATATGGATATTCAGATTACCCTCCATATTTGGCTGTTGTATATGATTTACAACTGCAGCATCACGGTAACCAATGGAGTTATAATAATCTACCAGTTTTTCTAAATCTTCCTGGTACTTTGTCTCATTAAATTTAGAAGAAGTAAAGTAGTGGAAACGGAAATAAGGATTAATAACTTTAGCAGTTCTGGAAACAGTTAAGTAACCTCTTTCTTTAAGATAATCATCGAAAGTATACTTCTTGGTAGAAGCAAATAAACCAGTATCAACTGGAGGATAAAGGGTAAATCTTGATTTCTCTTTAGTTTCCTTTAAATGCTTTTTCAGCAACGACTCTTCTATTGAATTACCAGAGAAAGTAATATTCTCTACTCTTACTTTATGGCCTTTGTTAATATTAAAAACTAATAATACTGCATTTCCTAAAGAACTATCTTTCTCATTGCGGGCATCAACACTTACATTATAATAAGACTTTTCGGCAAAGTATTTTTTGATAGCCTCTTTAGCACTTCTGATAGAGTTTTCTGTAACAATATGACCAGGTATTAAACCAACCTTAGGCTTTAGGTCATCTTTCTCGCCCTTGGAAATATTTTCAAAATCAAATTTTCCAAGTCTTGGTCTTTCAGTAACAGCAATTTCAACACTAATATTAGTTCCTTCCAGTTTAGTAATGTAAACTTCCACATTACTAAAATAGCTTTGAGCCCATAATTTATTGATTGCACGGGCAAAATTATCCCCACCAGGAATGGTTACTTCATCTCCAATATTTAAGGTAGAAATAGAGATTAATAAGGTCTCATCAAAATAGTGATTACCAGAAGTTTTAATAGAAACAATCTTGTACTTTTTAGGTTTCTGGTTAAACATATTAACCATATCGGCCTGTACAGAAGTAATAGTGCTACCAGAATCTACTTGCGCAAATACAACCGTATGGAGTAATAGAGCAAAGAATGGTAAAACAAAATATTTAAAAGCTTTGGAATGCTGCATCGAATCTTTTTTAACCTTTAAACCGGAATAAACCGACTTTTTATGAATGGCAAATAAAAGGCAATATTTAAAAAGTCTTTGTTAAATGAAAAAAACGGGTACAAAAAGCAAAATACTAAGCGTAAATTGGGGAAAACATTACCCCTTTAAACGATCAGAAAACACAGTTTAGATGCAGTTATTACAGCGAAAACAGGGGATGCAAGCTATATTGGCACAACTACCCTATCCAGAATACCTAAAAAGTAAAATTGAAATTATTTAACCTTTTATTCCCGAAATAATGTTCCCTTTACGAATGCAAACACCCATTATTGGTAATTGAATTAGTAGTTTACTACCTGTTCTTCTATGCCTGATGGAATCGTTCTCCACTCGTATTGCTGATTACGAAGTTGAGGTTCGAAACCGCCTTCGCTTATTGCTTCCTGAATAGTTTTATAGGTAAAACGGTGAGGAGCACCAGCAGCGCTAACCACATTTTCTTCTATCATGATGCTACCGAAATCGTTAGCACCACCATTAAGGCAAATCTGAGCCGTCTTTTTACCAACTGTCAACCAGCTTGCCTGAATATTTTTAATATTTGGCAACATGATTCTGCTGATAGCAATCATCCTGATATATTCATCCGGTGTAGTAAGATTATGAACGCCTCTTATTTTAGCCAGTAAAGTATCTGCATCCTGGAAAGTCCATGGAATAAATGCAAGGAAGCCCTTAGCATCTGCCGGTTTCATAGCCTGCACTTCGCGAATACGGGTAAGGTGTATAAAACGTTCTTCCAGGGTTTCCACATGTCCAAACATCATGGTACCACTGGTAGTAATATCCAGCTTATGTGCTTCGTGCATAATAGCCAGCCACTCATCGGCACCACATTTGCCTTTACTGATTAATCTGCGAACTCTATCCACCAGTATTTCCGCACCGGCACCCGGCAAAGAATCCATACCAGATTCTTTTAGAGCAGTCAGCACTTCTTTATGGGTAGATTTTTCCAGCTTGGTAATATGGGCAACTTCCGGTGGCCCCAGTGCATGAATTTTTATAGTTGGAAATTCATTTTTAATAGCACGGAAAGTCTTTGTATAGAAATCTAAACCAAGTTCGGGATGATGGCCGCCCTGCAATAAAAGTTGATCGCCACCATATTTAATAGTCTCAGCAATCTTTACCCTATAGGTATCCATATCCGTAATATAAGCATCGGCATGACCAGGAATACGGTAGAAATTACAGAACTTACAATTGGCAATACAAACGTTGGTAGTATTCAGATTACGATCTATTTGCCAGGTAACCTTTCCATGAGGTACTTGCTTCTTGCGAAGTTCGTTTGCCACAAACATTAATTCGGCAATTGGGGCATGATTAAAAAGGTACATTCCCTCCTCAATAGAAAGAAATTCGAAGTTCAAAGCCCTGTTATATAAAGTGTCGAGTTGCATATATTTTAATTTATAAGAGGAACAAAAATAATAGTAAAATGTTTGATGGAAGACTTTTGTTGAACTTATTGATCTAAATCAACCAACTTATTTTTCAATTTAGTAGCAATAAGACTCCAATACATACTCATTTTAAATAAATAGTCAACCCAATTATGATGAATAAATACAAGAGAATATAAATAGTGCAATAAATATAGTGCATTAGTGAAACAATTATCTATCCGATGCTGCAAACAAGCTTATTTTATGTAACAATTATCTACCCGATACTACAAATAAGCCAATTCGATAGAGCGGAAGAATAATTGTTTCACTAATTCACTACAAATGGGGTATCCTTTAAATAAAAGTTTCAATAATGCACTATAATTTATGTAACAATTATCTATCCGATACTACAAATAAGCCAATTTGTACCTTCGGGTAGATAATTGTACCCCTAAATAAGCCAATTTAGCCCAACAATTATGTAGTAATCGGTTCTGTAGGTTTTTGAGGCTATAGTTAGGATAAAAAAATAGAGACCAGACATTAATTGCATCTCTATTTTTTATTTATAATTAACTTGTATTAATTAATTCGTAAATGCGCTAATCCGATAATTCGATAACATTACTCCATATTCTGTCTCAGCCATTTCTCTGCTTCATCACGGCTAATTCCTTTACGCTGTGCATAATCGGCTAACTGATCTTCCCCTATTTTCCCTATGCCAAAATAATGACTTTGAGGGTGACTGATATACCAGCCACAAACGGAAGATGCAGGATACATAGCCAGACTTTCGGTTAAAGAAATCTGAACCGTTTCTGTAGCATTCAACAACTTGAATAACTTGTATTTTTCTGTATGCTCAGGACATGCAGGATAACCCGGAGCAGGACGTATTCCCTGATATATCTCTTTGATTAATTCTTCATTGCTAAACTGCTCATACTGCGCATATCCCCAGTATTCTTTTCTTACTCTTTCGTGCAAACACTCTGCAAAGGCTTCTGCTAATCTATCGGCTATTGCCTGCAACATAATTTTATTATAATCGTCATGTGCAGATTCGAATGCTTTTATGTAAGGCTCTATACCATGTATAGTAACTGCAAAAGCACCTAAATAATCTGAAGCCCCCCCACCCCCCAAAGGGGGGATAGAAGAAGAAGTTTCATGATTGTGAGCACTTTCCAAATTATCGACGTTTAAAGTCCCTCCTTTGGAGGGATTTAGGGAGGCCGGTTTGATAAAATCTGCCAGTGATAGGTTCGGTTGTCCCGGAGCTTTCTTTATTTGCTGACGAAGGAATTCCAGACGAATTGTTTCTTTATCAGAAGATTTCACCCATACAGAATCCTCTTCTGAAGATGCTTCCCAGAATCCTATAGATCCTTTAGCGGTTAACCATTTTTCTGCTATAATTTTATCGAGCAATGCATTGGCATCATTATATAATTTAGTAGCCTCTACTCCTACTACCTTGTCTGTAAGAATCTCTGGAAAATTACCATGCATTTCCCAGGCAATAAAGAAAGGTTTCCAGTCGATATACTTTCTTAAATCATTTAGATCATAATCAGCAAACACCTTACTACCATTGAAAGTAGGCTTTACTGGCTGATAAGAATCCCAATCTATTTTTACTTTATTCTGTCTTGCTTCATTGTATGGAAGATATGATTTAACTGGCACCTTGTTTTCATACTTTTCTTTGATAGCTGCATACTCGCTCTTCACCTCTTTTAAGTAGTCCGTTTTAGTTTCTTTATTCAACAAAGAACCTGCTACTGTTACGCTTCTGCTGGCATCTAATACATGCACCACGCCATGCTCGTATCCTGGAGCAATTTTGACGGCAGTATGTATACGGCTGGTAGTAGCCCCACCTATCAGCAAGGGTTGTTTCATTCCCCTACGAGTCATCTCTTTAGCAATGTGAACCATCTCATCCAGCGAAGGAGTAATCAGTCCACTCAGCCCTATGATATCTACATTTTCTTTCTGTGCGGCATCTAATATTTTGTCGGCAGGCACCATTACACCAAGGTCAATAATATCATACCCATTACAGCCCAATACAACGCCCACAATATTTTTACCTATATCATGCACATCTCCTTTTACTGTAGCCATCAGAATTTTAGCAGCACCTGCACCTTCTTCATTCACGGTACCTGCAGCTAAGTGCGCCTGTTTTCTTTCTTCCTTTTCTGCTTCAATAAATGGCGTAAGAACGGCCACGGATTTCTTCATAACCCTTGCACTCTTAACTACCTGTGGCAAGAACATTTTACCCGCTCCAAACAAATCACCCACTATATTCATACCACTCATTAGTGGGCCTTCAATAACTTCCAATGGACGAGGATATTTCTGTCTGGCTTCTTCTGTATCTGCTTCAATAAACTCCGTAATACCATGCACTAAAGCATGTGCCAGTCTTTCCTCAACAGACTCGCTTCTCCATGCCTCATCTTTCTTTTCTTCCTTAGCTTTTCCCTTCACAGTTTCAGCAAAAGATATCAGCTTTTCGGTAGCCTCATTATTATCATTATTCCTATTCAGAATTACGTCTTCACAGAGGTCTCTGAGGGTAGAATCTATGTTATCATAAATCATTAACTGCCCAGCATTCACAATGCCCATATCCATACCCACTTTAATGGCATGATATAGAAAAACAGAATGCATGGCTTCTCTTACCGTATCGTTTCCTCTGAAAGAAAAAGAAAGATTACTCACCCCACCACTGATCTTTACTAAAGGATAAGATTGCTTGATAATTCTGGTTGCTTCTATAAAGTCCACCCCATAATTATTATGTTCTTCCAATCCTGTGGCAATCGCAAATATGTTTAAATCGAATATAATATCTTCTGGATCAAAGCCTACTTGTTTAGTAAGAATTTCGTAAGCTCTTTTACTGATAGAAACTCTTCGTTCCAAAGTATCGGCCTGACCATCTTCATCAAAAGCCATTACAATTACTGCTGCACCAAAATCCTTACATATCTGCGCCTGACGAATGAACTTCTCCTCTCCTTCCTTCATAGAGATAGAGTTCACAATACACTTGCCCTGCACGCATTTAAGACCAGCCTCTATAATCTCGAATTTAGAAGAATCTATCATGATAGGAATTCGGGCAATATCAGGTTCGCTCTGCAATAAATTGAGGTAAGTAACCATTGCTTCTTTACCATCCAGCATGGCATCGTCCATGTTTACATCCAGTATCTGTGCACCACTCTCCACCTGCTGACGGGCAACGCTTAAAGCTTCCTCAAATTTATTCTCTCTGATGAGTCTTGCAAACTTTTTGGAGCCTGTAACATTCGTTCTCTCCCCTACGTTTACAAAGTTGGTTTCAGGACGAACAATTAAAGGTTCTAAACCTGCTAATCGTAAATATGGTTTTATTGTACTCATTGTTTATCTTTTTTCTTTTTCACTTTTGAACCACAGAGCCACTGATGACACAGAGGAACACGGAGTTATTTTTTATTTTTTATTTTGAGCAACACAGAGAAGCTTCGCTTTAATACATTTAATTTTCATAGAACCATTCTTTTAAATCCATCTTTCATTAATGGAACATGAAAGTTAATAATATAACCAATCCTCTTCCCAGTCAATTTAAGATAACTCAATAATTGAGCATCCCAAATAGGATGATAAATATCCTGCGCTTTCAATTCTACTATCAACAAATCATCCACCAATAAATCTAACCTCAACCCTTCTTCTATTTCCAATCCTTTATAATTTAAAGGAACATTCTTTTGTGATATATATGGAATATTCTGTTGTTCTAATTCATAACAAAAACACTTTTCATACACACTTTCCAACAATCCCGGACCAAGCGCTTTATGTAATACAAATGCAATATCTACTACAACCTTCGCCAGATAGTTTTCCCTTTCACTAATTGGTTTATACTTAGAATTATAATCATTCATAATTAACCTAATTTATTAAAACTACCCTATTTAATCCTATCATCTAATCTGTATTAATCACCTGTGATTCTCTGTGTCCTCTGTATTGCATGTATTTAATATATCCTCTGTGTTTCTCCCTGTCGCCGTGCCTCTGTGGTTCAATGTATTGTATTACAAACTTGTTTCTAATTCTGGTAATTTCCTTGGGGTAATATTTCTTACATTATCTGCAATATGTTTAATATGTTCTGGCGTTGTACCACAACATCCACCAACAATATTTACAAAACCTTCCTTCGCCCACTCTTCTATAAAATGCGCAGTCTCATGAGGTTGTTCGTCGTATTCGCCCATTGCATTTGGCAAACCCGCATTAGGATACGCCGATGTATAACAGGCAGCTATTTCTGACAACTCTTCTATATGGCTTCGCATATCCTGCGCACCAAGCGCACAATTAAGTCCTACGCTTAAAGGTCTTGCATGAGCAATAGATACATAGAAAGCCTCCAGTGTCTGTCCACTTAAAGTACGCCCACTTGCATCCGTAATAGTACCACTAATCATGATAGGCAACTCTTCTTTACCTGTTTCTCTGAAGTAATTCTTTACTGCGTAAATAGCAGCTTTAGCATTCAGTGTATCGAAGATGGTCTCTATTAATATAACATCTACACCACCATCCACCAAGCCAGATACTTGCTCTTTATAAGCAGTTGCAGCTTCATCGAAAGTTAAGGCTCTATACCCAGGATTATTAACATCAGGAGAAAGACTCAGTGTTTTATTTAAAGGACCAATAGAGCCTGCAACATATTTATTTAATGTATCAGGATGTGCAACTTTAAATTCATCAATAGCTTGACGGGCACATTTAGCAGCAGCTACATTCAGCTCATATGCCAGGGATTGCATATCGTAATCCGCCATAGCAATAGTAGTACTACTGAATGTATTTGTTTCAATAATATCAGCACCTGCTTCCAGATATTTTTTATGGATATCTATAATAATTCTTGGTTGGGTAATACACAACAAATCATTATTGCCTTTTACATCAGAAGGCCAGTCTTTAAAACGGTCTCCTCTGTAATCAGCTTCTTCCAGTTTATGTCGCTGTATCATGGTACCCATTGCACCATCAATTACCAGAATTCTTTTCTCCAGTTCTTTTCTTATACTCATAACTAAGTAAAATTATTACGTAATAATGCAACAGGATTTGCTATAAACTCAATACTAACTATTGGGAAACGAAAAACTCTGAGTAAGTAATCAGAAGTGATTATCGTTTATTAGTTCGTATTAAGGCTGAACAATAAACAAATCCGCCTTTGCGCTGCAAATGTAAAAGATTTAATGAATAATACTATAGCTAACTGGTAGTTTTTCCATTATCATAAAGAAATGAAATGCCCATAAATAATAAAATCAGATATCATCCTATAAAATTTCGACCCCTTCGGACTGACATTTCTCATATATATTTTTCAATATTTCACTCTTCATAGTAGCCGACTTACTTATCTCAAATACCCAGAATAACACTTTCAACTCAAAGCCTTCTTTAGCAATGTTTGTAACTAAAATCTGAGGTTCAGGAGTAGTCATAACATCCGCATTACTCAAAATTGAAATAATAGAAGTTTTAATATTATCTATATTTTGAGCATTACCTATTTTTACAACAATTTCTACTCTAATATGATTGTTATTCATAGTCCAGTTGGTAATAGTTTGGGATAACAAATCACCGTTTGGAACAATTATTTCCGCTCCATCTGCAGTCAATAATCGACTGGAACGAATCCCTATCTCTTTCACCTTACCCGATCTTGTCCCAATATCTATAGCATCTCCTACCTGAATAGGACGCTCTATTGCAAGGATAATTCCAGAAACTAACTGGTTAACAATATTCTGTAATCCCAAACCAATACCTACACCCAATGCACCTATTACAATCGTTATTTTATCGATTGGCAATCCAGATGCAGCTACTCCTAATAAGAATCCAATTGTAAGAATTAACAATCTAATTAATAATATAGAAGTACCAATCTTTTTCTTAGCTGTTATGTCTTCATTCACCGTATCATCAAAGAAGTATCCTATATATTTCTGCAGGAAGTTCGCTACCCATATTATCAGGAAGAAAACAACTACACTACCCATGGTAAAGGAGGTACTACCTACTGTTCTTTCGGCACTTAAAAAACTGCTGGTAAGGTTGTAAGCATTATCAAACAAATTAAGGGTCTGAGTAAGATTGATGAACCAGAATATACCAGTAAGAAACACCAGTATACTCTTCAGTCGGCCTTCTATATTCTGATAGTTAAGATACATTGCAAAACGAGTAGACTTCTTTGCAGCTTCCAGTTGCAGGTACACTGCTTCTAATACAATTTTTATAAAGATCATTATTTCAATTGCCAGGCAGAAGCTAAACACAGCGGTATTCCCAAGAATTGCAGCAAGCGTAACTCTACCAAATACATTACAACCCAAAGCTCCAACAATCAAAACACAGAATCCAATAGTGAGAGGCTTTATCCCATCAAATACATGAATCATTTTCTTTTTCAATGCATATAATAAAGACAAGCCAAATGCAAGCGAAATAAGATCAACAAACAACACCCAGAATCTTGGTGTGAATGCTGGAGAGAACATTAAACTATCTATACAATGTATAATGAAAAGAATAGCTAATATAAACCAGAATACAAACTGCTTACGAGGCCATTTCAATGCCAGCAAAATGGTCAATATTATAATTAGTGTTATTTGCAATATCTGTGTATACACTCCTGGAGAATGCATATCCAGAAAAGGCGCAATGGTAAATGCAAAAACTAATGCAGCTTTTATAGGAAACAAGTGAATATATTTCAATCTCATCAATGTTTCTGAAGCAGCATCATGACGATTCTCTATCTTATTAATACTTGACCAAACCCAGATAAAAAATAGCAGCAATAAAGATATACCCAGTATTCTTAGGTTCCAGCTGTTGTCCATATAATTGGATAAAACACGAGAATTAATCCGGATAGTTTTAGCGACAGCCGTATCAAGTGTTATTTGTTTCTTATTGCTGGTATCTGCACTCCATATAAAAGAATATTCCTGCCCCAATGCTTTCTGCCAGAAATTCTTTACCAGCAAGTCTACATGTTTATCAAGTGTAACAGCCATCAAATAATTCTCCGATACAAGGCTCTGCAATGCATTTACTCTTATCAAGGTCTTTTTAGCAATACTGTCAGTACTTTGCCATTTACTGCTAAGCTCCTTAACTCTCTGAGCATATAGATTTCTAAGAGCAGAATCGGTAGGTAACTGTTTCAAAGTAGAGTCGTTAGTCATAGAGCCTATCTGAGTAGTAATACTAACTAACTGAGTGCTATATGTAAACAAATCAGCCTTCCATTCTTTCAGTTGATCCATCCAGTCATCCATCTTATTCTGTATGATGGAAAGTGAACGAAGACTCATATTTGCTCCTCTATTCGTCACCCTGAATTTAGTACTCTGCAAGTCCTTTAATAAAGGAGGAAGTTCTCTACTTAGCTCCAACGTATCAAATCCATTATCCATCACATCGCTAATGGCATTTATGGTATTATTAATATCTTCAATCCTGGCTATAATAAGGGAAGCAGAAGTATCAAATACCTGAATATGTTTTTTCCATTGTTGTTTTTTTACGTGTACACGCTCCGCTTTAGACTGCGGTTTAGCACTCTTAATATCTTTTGGTGTTTCTGTTTGCGCAGATGAAACGATTGCATTAACAATCAGTAATAACAATGTAACAATAAACAGTTTGAACCCTTTCATAAATGCTATGGTATTAATTCCTGGCCATGAAAGTAAGTTTTTTTGTTTTGAGTATAACAAATAGCAGTTTAATTAAGATTACATTGAGAGAATCTACGTTGACTACAATACCTTAAAAAGGCCTTCTTCTAATTTCTATAAAATATTAATGGCAGACCATTAGTTTTGTCGCATCTTAATCCAGAAAGCACTTACCTACTTACGCTGTTTCTTTTATAACGCCATCAACTGGAATATACGATTGGCTACATTTCTATTGGTTAATGATATTAAAGGAGAAAGAAAATATGGCATCCACACTTCCGGTCTGGATGAACTGGAAAGCATGGAGGATGATGGTATAGATATATCCAACAACTCTATTTATACGCCTGTAAGTTATTATTTACTGGAGAATACTTTCAAGCAACTACCTGTTAATATCAGAAAGCATTTCATTGACTTTGGCTGTGGATATGGACGAGCCATGTGTGTAGCTGCTCATCACGGATTTAAAAAAGTAAGTGGCATTGATTTCTCCAGAGAGTTCTGTGAAGTAGCAAAAGAGAACCTTGCCATAACCAATCAAAAGGTATCCAATTTCAAGTCCAATGTTATCAATAATGATGCCTTCTATTATGAGATTCCAAATGACGCAGATTGTTTGTTCTTCTTCAATCCCTTCAACGAAATCATCATGAGTGGTGTAGTAAATAATGTGTTGGATAGTTTAGATAAAAAGCCAAGGACGATCTATGTAGTTTACATCAACCCAATTCATAAAGATCAGTGGATAGATGCTGGTTTCAAAGAAATATATCACTACCAGAAGCTAAAGTATTTAGAGCAAAGTATACTGGTATATAAACCTTAGGAAGTATTAAGTGGTAAGTTTTAAGTTATAGGTAAATACAGAATTCATAGTCCTGTATTACATCACGACTCACAAATGTATTAAAACTCCTTCCTCCTGTCTCCTATCTCCCTGTATTTGTATTCCTTCTTGCCTATTGCCTCTTTGCCTTGTATTACTTTGTGCCTTTGCCCCTTGTTGCCTTTGTGCCTTATATTATAGCCTTAGCAATCCCACTTTATTCATTCCATTCACTGGCTTATTATCCCAGAACAATTCAAAATCTTCCAGACCTGCAGCTTCATAATCATCCTTTACTTCTTGTAGTGTCCAAAGCTTATTGTTATAGATAGAAAGTCTTTCCAACATTGATACAAACCAAAGCCCCTCAGCCTCTCCTACTTTAATATTGAAAGTTTCTTTTTTAGATTGGAAAGTAAGCGATGCCATCTGCCATGTATTACCCTTCTTCGACTTTGTAATCATTTCAACCACAGGGGCTTTACCCAGCCATACTATCTTAGCCGTTGGTTTGAATGCTGCTAGTTCTTCTTCCTCCAGTGCTTTATTAATAAAGTCGGGATCAATAATTGTTTTAGGCACTTTAAATTCAAACCATTTGTTTAAAGGATCATCCAGACAAAGGTTGTGCATATAGTTCAGTAACGACTTCTTTAAACCAAAGCTAAATGTATCATGATCTGCACCTGTAGGATCTTTAAACGCTACGTCGTTATTGGCAAATGTGCCAATGGTTTTATTGGTAATCTTTATCTTATACTTCTCCGGATTCATCCCAACAGGACTATGCGCTGTAAGTGCAAACTGGTGCCAGAATGCTGATTGCAAAATACCTGCTTTAAACAGTTGTCGAACCATCTCCAGCGAGTCGATTGTTTCCTGTGCAGTTTGTGTAGGAAAGCCATACATCAGGTAAGCATGCACCATTATTCCTGCTTCAGTAAAGTTTCTGTTCACCTTAGCTACCTGTGCCACCGTAATGCCTTTATCTATCAATAATAGTAATCTGTCTGACGCTACTTCTAACCCTCCCGAAACGGCTATACAACCCGAAGCTTTCAGCAACAGACAAAGATCTTTCGTAAAGCTTTTCTCGAAGCGTACATTCGTCCACCAGCTTACAACCAGCTTTCTTTTAAGTATCTCCAGTGCCAGTTCGCGCATCAGTGCCGGAGGAGCAGCCTCATCTACAAAATGAAAACCATTCTGTCCTGTCTGTGCTACGATGGTCTCCATTCTATCGCAAAGCAACTGTGCCGCTATCGGCTCATAACGTTGTATATAATCCAGTGAAATATCACAGAAAGTACACTTACCCCAGTAGCATCCATGTGCCATAGTCAGCTTGTTCCAACGGCCATCACTCCACAAGCTATGCATTGGGTTTACCACCTCAATTGCAGAGATATATTTATCCAGCAACAAGTCGCTGTAATCAGGTGTACCCACTTGCCCCTGCTTATAATCTGAACAGGATTGATTGTTGAGATAAGTCACCTTGCCATCTACTATTGCAAAGCAGCGTTTAAGGCTATCTATCGGCGCATTGCCTTGTATAAATTGTATCAATTGTTCTATGGGTGCCTCACCATCATCAAGAGTTATAAAGTCGTAATATTCAAATACTCTTTCATCGGATAGCGATCTAAGTTCTGTATTCGCAAAGCCACCACCCATAGCAACTTTGGTATTAGGATAATGCTTTTTAATCCATTCTCCACAACGAAGAGATGCATATAAGTTACCCGGAAATGGCACCGACAATGCCACCATGGCAGGCTGCACTTCTTCCATTCTTTTAGCCAGAATAGTCAGCAGTATTTCATCTATATAGGTAAGAGGATGCCGTAGTGAAGTGTATAATTCATCAAATGTATTGGCCGATCTTCCCAGTCTTTCAGCATAACGACTGAACCCAAAATGAGGGTCTATGCATTCTGTAATAAAGTCGGATAAATCTTCCAGATACATGGTAGCAAGGTGCTTGGCTTTATCTATTAAACCCATGCTACCAAAAGCCCATTGTAAATCATCGGTCTGAGTAAAGCGCGAAGCCTCGGGCAGAAAATCTCTCTTACAAATCAAGTGCGATAGTGTAGGATTCTTTCCTTGCAGAAACAGAATTACCGCATCAATTGTACGAATGTATTCTTCTTTTAAAGCTAGTATTCTTGTAGCATTTTCTGACAATGTAACTGTTACTTCATTTGAAGAAGCAGTTGTAGCAGTTACTTTATCAAACATTCTTTGCAATCCCTCCTTGCAAAACAGAGCAATGGTAACTTCTATGCCCAGATCGCACTGATAGGAGGATATGCCTTTAGTATTCAGAAATCCTTTCAGATAAGCAGTAGCAGGATACGGTGTATTCAGCTGTGTGAAAGGCGGCGTAATAAACAATACTATAGCACTCAAAAGATGTAGTTTAAGCTGCGAATTTATGGGATATACAGGAGACAGAAGAAAACAGGGCTATTAAAAGTTTAGAAGCTGTTTGAAATAATAATTGTATTAAAAAACAACAACTTGTTTGGCATTACAGTTTAAGAAATATGTTCGACAGACCTATAAATGCACTCAATGAGTTGCAGGACGAGAAAATATAACGCGGATAATCGATTTTAAGTCCGCAGAACTCGATTACATGACTGGGGTTTGAGAAAACAGTATTGCAGAAGGAGATCACAGTACTGAAAAACCCAAACTAACTAAAAAATCATTTACAACAAACCTTCATCGGCGAAAGAGAAGTACCCTTCATTACTAATTATTATATGGTCAATTACTTTTAACTCTAACAAAAGTGCTGCTTGTTTTAGCTTCTGTGTTAATTCCTTATCTGCCTTACTTGGAGAAAGGTTGCCACTTGGATGATTGTGCGATACAATGATATTTACTGCATTGTGTTCCAAAGCTTTCTTTAGTATAATTCTTGGATCGGCAACAGTACCGGTAATTCCTCCTTCGCTAACTACTTCGTAGTGCAGTATTTTGTTGGCTTGGTTAAGGTAAATTACTGCGAACACTTCCTGCATTTTGTATTGCAACTTTGCTTTTAGAAAAGCAGCAACATCATTGCTACTGGAGAAGCTTTCTTTTTTGGCATTGCTACTTTCTCTTCGAATGCCTAATTCGAAAGATGCAACAATTGAAACTGCCTTTGCCGGACCTATCCCTTTTACTTTTAATTGCAATATTTCTTTAACGGACATTCTACCCAACCTGTCAAGATTGTTACCTACTTTTGACAATAAGTCTTTAGAAACAGCCACTGCACTACTGTCTTTTGTACCATTATTAATGAGTATTGCTAACAGTTCGGAATGGCTAAGTGAATCAATGCCTTTAGCTAATAATTTCTCTCTTGGTCGATCATCTTCGGCCCAATTCTTAATAGAAATATTATCCATTATGGAATCGCCTTAATAATGGCGAATAGGTAAAGGTACAGGGGAGAGGCAAATTAATAATTCATAATTAATAATTGATAATGGACAACGAATACATTTCAAAGTAAAAAGAATACAATATGTTGAATTTTAAATGTTGAATGTTGAATGAATACAAAAACTAAAAAAAGAAAAACTAAATAAATACAAATACATGGGGAGACAATTAAGAATGAATACCATTGCAGAGTGCGAATAGGTTATATATCAAAATAAAACTATTGCGTTGTAACAACAGCTAATTAGTTGTATTCCCTGACTCCTATTTTCTTTCTACTATCTCCTTTTATTAAAACCTTGAATAATCTCTATAGTCTACTCTTTTAAGATCGAGGTAGGTTTTTGGTGCTATAATAATTGGTACATTTTCTATTACTGTAACAGAGTTATCCAATCCAAATGCTTTCTGATCGCTTTGTGCCCAACGTTTGATAAAGAAATAGGAATCGAGTACAAAATCTTCCAGTACATCTAATTCATTTTCGATAGACAGATAGCTTTCTATTATTACGTAAGATATGTCGGTATGGAAATCTTCTTTTTCAAGACATTCGTAGGAAGTACTAGCTTCCAGCTCGTGCTTCATTTGCATATCCTGCATAATCATTTTAAAGAATAGATTGATACGAGGTTGAATTCTGAAACCGAGCTTAAAGTTCACTCTTATTACTTTATCGTTTACCAGTTCGTGTACTGAATATTCCATTGTATAGGGCTCTTCTACTCTATCGATATGAACAAACCAATATACATCCGCTCTCTTAGGTTTCTGGTATAGGATAGAATTGATAATTCTCTTTTCAATATCGCCCTCATTATTAGCTTTTGTAAGGTATGCAAGGTGGGTAGTATATTTTGGTACATCCTTATCCTTACTAAGGTTTTCGAGCATAGTATAGTAGTCCTTTATTTTCACAAACTGAAGATACCTATTGGTAATCTTACGAGCTTTGAACCATATCAGCATTACAAATATCAAACTACCAGCACCGAATACCAGGAACATCCAGCTTTCTTTTAGCTTTACTATATTAGCAACAAAGAAGCAGCTTTCCACGACAATAAATATAGATAGAATTGCAGCTCTGAGAATCCATTTCCACTTCTTTACATAGCGCATATAAATGCTCATTAAAGTAGTGGTCATGAGCATGGTAATTACAATGGAGAAGCCATAAGCTGCCTCCATTTTTGCACTCTCTCTGAAATATAACATAGTAGCCACACAACCTGCCCAAAGTATTAGATTAAGACTAGGTATGTATATCTGTCCTTTTACATTGGTAGGAAATTTCACCGTTACTCTTGGCCAGAAATTCAGATTGACAGCTTCACTAATTAGTGTAAACGAACCACTTATTAAAGCCTGAGAAGCAATAATAGTAGCCATTGTTGCTATTACAATACCCACAATTAAGAACCAATGAGGCATTAATTCATAAAAAGGATTAAGCGTACCCAGTGTTGGTTTACCTAAAGCCAATAACCAAGCCCCTTGACCCATGTAATTAATGATCAAGGAAATTTTTACAAAAGTCCAGCTGGCCTGAATGTTCTTTTTACCACAATGTCCTAAGTCGCTATACAAAGCTTCGGCACCTGTAGTACAAAGGAAAACCGCTCCAAGAATCCAGAAACCGTGGGGATAGCTTACTAATAAATGAATTGCATAGTAAGGATTTAACGCCATAAGAACCCCTGGAGTATGAACAATTTCTTTAGCCCCCAGTAAAAGAATCATACTAAACCATATAAACATTATAGGTCCGAAAGCGAAGCCTACCACTTTTGTACCAAACTTCTGGAAGAAGAATAAAAGGGATATGATGGCGATTACGATCCCTACTGTAAGATTATTTCCTGGGACAATTATTTTCTCGAGCCCATGAACTCCACCAAGACCTTCGATAGCGGAAGAAACCGAGATTGGAGGTGTAATAATACCATCGGCTAAAAGGGTTGCAGCGCCAATAATAGCGGGCAAGAATAACCATTTTGTAAACCGACGAACAAGTGAGAATAATGAAAATATCCCTCCTTCCCCATTGTTATCTGCCTTGAGGGTAAGAAAAACATACTTAAAAGTAGTTTGTAGGGTCAGCGTCCAGATTACGCAGGAAATACCACCATACACCAAATCCTGTGTGATTGGTCTGTCGCCAATTATAGATCTAAATACGTATAAGGGAGATGTACCTATATCACCGTAAATAATACCAAGGGTAACGAGTAAACCTGCGAACGAAATTTTATTTAGCTTGTTGTGGCTTTGCATATAGCAAAATGATTATAGTATA
>CAIVPM010000134.1 GCA_903907815.1 uncultured Chitinophagaceae bacterium
CCTATGAATATTCTTGCTGATAGTTCATTAAAAGAAATTCGCTTTTTAACTATCCTAAGGAGTACTATATACAAAAAAATGAAAATAAAGAAAGGGATGTAAACATATAATCCACCGGTAAGCATTTGTTTTGAAGTTATAAAAGATTCCTTCAGACTACGGGTAAAAAACTCATGATCGAAAGGGGTATTCCTTTCAGAATAAACAATGATTAAAGCTATATAAACCAGTATGAAGAGCACATTGAAAAAGTGTAAAAAGAAGTTCCCTAATTTCTTACTGATAGTTGAAAATAAATATAGCGGGAGTAGCAATATTGAAAGGTAAATAAGGCAAGTCCATAAATCGTAAAATATTCCAGCCAGTTCAAACTTAAAACTATTAGATACAAATAGTTTTGCAGTTACAAATACATATTCATAAATACGTATCAATGCAGTTGTAATAATAAAAGCGATAGAGGTTGTAAAGTAGTTTTCGCAAGGAAACTCCTTCTTAAATAGTTTGAGTGTCATTATTTATATAATATTCTTTTCCTATGGTGCAAGTTTTCCCGTTATTCAAAAGGCTGCAATAATAGAATAGATTCTGTTGATAAACAAGAGATTGAAGCAGTATCTTATACTAAACAAACCTTGTAACTGCAATAATATGCTTATTTATGATTATGCTTTTGGATGCGCTTTTTTGTAAGCATCTTTAAGTTTCTCTATAGAATTGTGTGTATACACCTGAGTAGCTGCAAGACTGGAATGCCCAAGTAGTTCTTTCACTGCATTCAGTTCGGCACCATTGTTCATTAGGTGTGTGGCAAAAGTGTGGCGAAGCACATGCGGACTCTTTTTGTGGATGGTAGATACTTTTCCAATGTTTAGTTTTACCAGTTTATATACCCTGCTACGCGAAAGGGTTTTGCCTTTTTCGGTTACAAATAAGGTATTGAATTCCGATGGTATCATTATTCTTTCCGACATATATTCCTGCAGACTTTGTACCAGTTCTGAGGTTATAGGGATGATTCTTTCCTTATTTCCTTTTCCAAGTACTTTTATTTGATTGTAATGAAAGTCAATCTGTTGTATCGGCAAATTAATTAATTCACTTAAACGTATTCCTGTATGATAAAAAGTAAGTAAAACAAGTCTTTCCGTTTTGCCTTCCCAGCTGTCTTCAAAATCCAGTGTGTTCAATAAGGTGTTCATGTCTCTTTCTTCAACAAAGGAGGGGAGACGCTTACTGATTTTAGGGGCAATGATAGTAGCAACTGGAGAAACCTTAATATGACCAAGCTTAAGATGAAATTTAAAGAAAGATTTTAAGGAAGATATTTTTCTTTTAATACTTCGGGAAGAAATGTCATCACCTTTTATTTCAGCCAGCCAGGACTTTATCATGGGTGTATTGATCTCCAGTATATTAATACCATCATACTGAGATTTTAGGTAAGCAAAGAATTGCTCCAGATCGGTTTGATAGGCCAGAATGGTATGTGCAGAGTAACGCTTCTCGAAACGTAAGTAATCTATAAACTGTTGAAGCGGTATATGGTAATGTTCTGACATAAAAAAGTAGCCCAAAGCTAATGCCTCAGGCTACTTAAATATAATTCGGGAATAAATAGAAAACTATTTCTCTATTTTTCCACTTGCAATTTGCTGCAGATAAGCCGCTTTTAAAACTTCAGTTCTACGTCTTACAGAAGGTTTAATGAAAGCTTGACGCTCTCTTAATTTCAAAAGAGTTTTACTCTTTTCAAACTTCTTTTTGTACTTCTTTAACGCTTTGTCGATGTTTTCACAATCCTTTGAGTCAATAATTAACATATATATATACCTCCTTTAAAATTTCGGTCGGC
>CAIVPM010000135.1 GCA_903907815.1 uncultured Chitinophagaceae bacterium
CTCAGGCACTGGAGCAAGTATTATAAAAATGCTTTAATTAGATAGAATAAATTTATACAGATAAGTGTAACCAGAAGATTGTTATTGACACTATAACAAGAAGCTGGACTTTAAAAAATATCTCCTACTAATTATTTTAACGAACTCATTTTAATACTAGAACAGTATATGGCACACTTATGTAATGCCTCAAATTTGAAGTTGACAGTAACGATGTTTCTTGTTGTAATTGCAACAACTCTTTATAGTCAAACTGCCGATTTTAGTATCAATAATAATTCTCAATGCTTTACTGGCAACCAATATATTTTCACCAATAATTCCACCGCTGGCGCCAGTGCTTATTTATGGAACTTTGGAGATGGCACTACTTCTACTGTATTAAATCCAACAAAGGTTTACACCAACTCTGGTAACTATAGTGTTCAATTGATGGTAACCTATAACAATGTAAATTACTATGTAAATAAAACGGTATACGTGAATCCTATACCGGTATGTAGTTTTAATTATTATGCTGCTACTAATACTGGCAATAGTTACTCTTTTCAAAGCACTTCTTATATCAATAGTGGCTATGCAAATTATACCTGGGATTTTGGAGACAGCTCTACCGCATCAGGCACTAATCCAATGCATACGTTTGGGCATAATGGCACATTTGTTATTAAGATGACCGCTATAAGTGATAAGGGTTGTTCCTGCAATTCTACTCAGAATATATTAGTTACAGTTTCTGCAGCTAATGTATTTAGCAACATGGGATTTAATGTAAATACCAATACACAATGTCTATCGGGTAATAGCTTTTATTTTAATAATACTTCTTATAATATATCGGGGGCAACTTATAGTTGGGATTTTGGAGATGGCATTACATCTACCACATTCAGTCCTACACATACTTATAGTAATGCTGGAATCTATACGGTAAGTTTAATAGCTAGTGTTTCTGGAAATAATTTCACCAAAACACAAGTAGTTACAGTGCTGCCAAAAACCAGTTTATCTATCAGTAGCAGTGCTACCAATATTTGTGCAGGAACTACAGTAAACTTTTCTGCTACCCCTTATAATTACTATGGTACACCAAACTATCAATGGAAAATAAACAACAATAATGCGGGCACAAACTCCAGTACATTTAGTAGTTCCAGTTTGGCTAACAATGATGTTGTTACTTGTATAATGACCGCTAATAATAGCTGTTGGGCTTCCGAAAAAGACACCAGCAATACCATACTTGTTTCAGTGGCAACTGCTACCACACCTGGCATAACCTTCACTACAAATTCTACCAGTATCTGCGCAGCCACCAACGTAACTGTTACAGCAAACGTGACTAATTCAAGCTATCAATCGAACTTAAATTTTAAGGTAAACGGCAGCAGTTATCAGAATAGTAGTTTCAATACTTTTACTACTAAAATACTTAAAGACAGTACAATAGTAACGGTGGAATCGATGGCAGGAAATGCCTGTTATACTTCCTCTTTATTTACTTCCAATGCATTGGTTTTCCGTTTTAATAATGCTAAAGGAAATGTGTGGACCGGTAATGTGGATTCTAACTTTACTACCAAAGAGAACTGGTGCTGGGATTCTATTCCAGCAAATGTTTCTATACAAACAAATGCTAACAACAGGTATCCAGTACTGGCTAATGATGTAATATTAAACAACTTAGTGTTAAACAATGGAACTACCTTAATATTGGGAGGTTATACACTTACAATTGATGGCAATATTACTGGTAATGGTAATATACGTGGCGGGAAAAACTCGAACATCATTCTACATAGTTCTAGTACAAATGTGCTATACTTTGACACTACTTTTGTTAATGGAGATATACATAACAGTGTAAACAATTTAACTATCAGCAACGGTACAGTTGTTCTTGGAAGTAGTTTAAATATATATGGTACATTAAGCATTCCTTCAGGCACTTTTGATGTAGGGAATAAGAGGTTAAAATTTGTATCGAACAATGCAGGGACTGCGAGCCTGGATAAAGTAAATGATGGCATTCATGGAAATATCATTAATGCAAATAATGTAGTAATACAAAGATATCATTCTGCTAAGAGAGCATGGATGCTATTGAGTGCACCACTTACAGCATCTGGCACCAATTGCACAGGCGACATTTTTAGCAACTGGCAACAAGATACTTATATAACTGGACCCGCAAATGTAACAAGTGGAGGGCTAGATACTGCTGTAAACAATAGCTATACAATGTTATTCTGGCAAGGAACGTCATGGGGTAAAATAATTGACACTAAAAGTAACTATACCTTGTTTGGAAATGCAGGCGGAACTACTGCTGATAACAAGTCATTTTTTATGTATTTGCGTGGCGACAGAACAGTAAAGCCGGTATTGGGTGGAACAAACTTTACCGATGTTACACTAGAAGCAAAAGGAGCGTTACAAACGGGTACTAAAATTTTTACACTATCAACAAATTCCACTTATGCAATGGTGGCCAATCCTTATCCTGCCCCAATTGATTTAGAAGCATTTAGATTACAAAATCCTGGCTTAACTACTTTCTATTACTGGGATCCTAAGCTAAGTAATAGCGGGGGTTATACAACTGCATTATATTTAGGAGGATGGATATTTTCTTCATTAAATAGTAGCAATGATAAACCAAATTATATCCAGTCTGGTCAGGCATTTTTTGTGGAAAGAAACAACTGCACTAATGCTGTATTTAATGAAAGTCAGAA
>CAIVPM010000136.1 GCA_903907815.1 uncultured Chitinophagaceae bacterium
CACTACAGACTATAAATATATTAATGGTATATTGTATTGCTATTGTTGGATTTACTTGCTTGAATTTTAATTTACATCGTTATCTGCTCTATGCATTTCCTCCTTTAACTATTATTATGATTTATGCTCTTCAAACAATATTTCAGAATAATAAAAAGTTCTTTATCAATATAGCTTTATTTAGTATTGTGGCTTTGTATTTTATAAAAAGTAACACCTTCATGTTTGATGAGAATTTGTCGTATAAAAACATTGTAAATGTTAACTTAAAAGCAGTTCAATATTTAGAAGATCGTCATCTAAATAATGCGCCAGTTTATACAAACTATCAGTTTATGGATGAATTAAATAAACCATATATGGGATATTTAAAGACGGGAGCATTTACCAATTTGCTTAAACCCTGGGATAAGGCCAATAATATTAATAATCCTGCATGGTGTATTATAAATGACCCCGCTACTTTTAATTTTAATAGTTTACCTTTTAAAGTTAAAACAGAAGTTGTTTATACATCTTCTTTTGCTGTAACTGGTGTATATAAAGAAGTAAAATAAAAGTAACTGAATTAACTATTTTGATTTCTTAAAATAGATCTTGAAATCATTTTCTTTCCACCCCATTGTATACGATGAATCTACAGTAAATTTATTGGAGCTGTCTGTTATGATACAATCATATTTATCTTTAACGCTATAAGGTTTATATCGGGTACTCCAATCCTGATTATTATTCATATTCCAGTATTGTTTTTTTCTGGAATAATAGTATTCAATTTCTGGATAATTAATCCAGAAGTCAGCATTTTGAACATAGCAACTTGATACATGTTTATCAAGTAATAAATTACTGATCCTTTTCGATAAAGTTTTATCAATGCCCTTTGGGTATACAAATTCATAGCTGTAATTATATATAGGAATTATAAGTGTTATTATTATTACACAAGATATTATTGGATATATAAAAGAAACGCTGGTTCCAATTATACTAGCAGCAGTATTTATTATGTATATAATAATGGTAAGGTAAGGGATGAATAGAAAGGCAATTGATCTGTCGGGAGTCTTCTTATAAATAAAAAATAAACAGGTTATTACAATGATAGTAATACTATACCCTAGCATGATTTTTTCGTTCTTGTTTTTCGAAAATAGTAATGCTATTATGCCCACCACAAATAATATAATGTTTAAATATTGGTTGCCCCAGAACAACTTTGAAGTCAGGTAGAAATAAGATAGAAATATGTTTGCGTATTCTCCGGAATTTTCAACACCCAGAATTTTCTCTTTCCCGCTGCTGAAGACAATTGGCAAATAAAACAAAAGACTAATCAATATGGTAGCAGTACTGTATAAAATTATTTTTAATATTGGTAACCATTCTTTCTTAGTCAAATTCAGTTGCTGTATAATTATATACACACAGCTTGCTATGCTAAAAATAATTGCAGTAGGCATACTGAGTATATTCAGGAAGCTACTGATTAAATATATAAACAGGTAGCTCTTATTGTCTCTGTTTTTTACATATTGGATAGTTGCATAAAAATGGATAAATGAAATTGCAATACATAGAATTACGCCTTTTATAATGGCAGAAAAGACAATAAAGAAAGGAGATGCTAATATTATAAAAAGAACAAGTACGGCGGAATTTAAACGATAATTCTTAGAAGTAAACAGGTAAATAGAAACTAGAAAGAAAGATCCGGTTAAAGCCGATATTACCCTGCCTGAAACACAAGGATCAAAATGCAAGAAGTCTATGATAGATGCAATAAAATGATATAAAGGATAGGTGTTGAAAAGGATAAAAGAAAAATACGGAGGTTTGCCGATAAAATAATTGTAATTCCAGGCCTCATCATAGGTGATGCCTCTGTTTAGTATTTTGTAGAATGATAATATAAAGTAAATTATAATTACCAGAATAAATATCAGTCTTTGAGTCTTGTTTTGATTCTTAAAAAATAAAATGGTGCTTTTGCCGTAGTTACTTGATCTTAAGTATATAAAGGATAGTAAATTATCCAACACCTTTTTCAGCTTTATAGCTAATATTATTAGTGCAATTATGATGGGATATATTATCCAGTGAAATTTGCAAATAGTATCATATCGCTCCTTTGTAAATAATTTATTTCTAAATAAAGTGTATAAATCAGGCCTGTTCAATTTTTGAATAATAAAGGTTAATAGGCTATCATAAGAATTTCTTTCAAACCATATTGTAGGTACAATCAATAGCAGAATAAAAGTAACAAGTATTATACCAGATAGAATAGATTTATTTGATGAAATAATACGCATTAATATGTTGTTTGAATGCAGCAAAGTAAAACGAAATATAAGTTAGTTGTATAAACCCTACATCTTTTCAAAACAAAAGGGCTGCAGCAATCGAATGCTACAGCCCTTTAAATACAATTCACTCAGTAAAACCTATTTCATATCTACTGTACAGTTAATACATTTAATATCAATCTTGGTATTGGTACCCGATCCCACATTAGCAGAAAACTTGAAATTATCTTCTCCACCTTCTTTATTTATAATATCGAAATTGGCATACACCGTACTATAAGCACCAGCAAATTTTACGTTATAATTCTTCAACGCTTTCAGTGGCATTCTAATGTCGGCATACTTATCATCAAACTTAATATTAGTCACGCTCGATGCTACATTTCTTACTTTAATATCAGCATTAGTACCAGCCATTTCTATCGAACCTGTAAGCTTACCAATTCTAAAGTTACCATAGTTTTTAGTACCCTTCACTTCTCCTACTTCATCCATTTCATATTCATCATTGGTACTGCTAAAATTGATAATCTTGGCCGTAGTAATTTCTACATTGGAATACTTAGTATCCAAATTGCCATTATCAATATTATTAACCGTAAAATTGCCATTTACAAAGTCTATTTCTGCTTCACCAATATCTCCGCCGGTAAAGTTGGCATACTTCGATGTAAGCATTAAATTAGTTGCCTTTTCCAGGTCTACATTACCATTCGTTACATCCAGATTTAATTGTCTGAAATCGTTCTTAAAACTAACGTTACCATACTTGCTATTCACGCCAAGTTTGCTGTTCTTAGGCACATAAATAGTGATAGATTTTTTAAGCCCCGATTTTTCAATCTTTAAGCCATTCACCGAATCTATTATTACGGTACCTTCTTCACTCTCAATATTGATACCATTTTCATTGATAGAAACGTTGGAATAGTCTCCTTCTTTAATACTGATATTCAGCATAGCACCCAGCTGATGGATAGTAATACCCAGCTTCTCCAGCTTTTCGTCTAAACTGGCACC
>CAIVPM010000137.1 GCA_903907815.1 uncultured Chitinophagaceae bacterium
TGACTTTATTACACACCATACTAAAAAAATCACCGAAGATGTAGTAAAAAGTACCTGTGCTTTTAGCTACATCTTTGACTCAATAAAATGGACTGACTTATATGTATAAATGGTATTAATAACACTTTTATGCTTATTATTTCTATGATGATTTTAGGGTAACATAGTAACCAACTAATATCCGCTTTCTACCCGTTCATACACAAGCCACATCAGCCGGTCCGGTTTTGGCGTGAGCCAAAATGTTGAGCCCACTTTAGTGGGAGAAACAAAGAGATAGCAGTGGTGGCGTATTTGTATTTCACCCCTCTCATTCGGAGGAGGGGTTGTGGCAATGTCTTTTAGTTAAGGGAACTGAACCCGAATAAAGCCATGAAATGGCGTAATATATTAGCAATGGGTGAAGCCCATTGCATTGTATTACAAGACATACAACAGACCTGAAAGGTCATAATAAACCCTTAACTATAAGACATTGGGATTGGGGGTGAGGCTACCTGTCAGCTATAAGACAAAATCTTTAATGAAGTGACCTTTCATATAAAGTTTTAGGTTATATAAATCGGCTCATTATTAGGTTAATTGGTATTAGAGATTATCTTATGTTTCTTCTTTACCCTTTGTTCATATAGTATTTATAAAAAAAGAGAGAACCAATTTTCATTGATTCTCTCTTTAATATTTTAGATAAAGTTATCTTACTTTACAATAAACTTGTCAGTTTGAGTTTGACCATCTGTTGTAGTAACATTAATCATATAAACTCCTTTAGCTAAGTTGTTCATTTTTAATTGAGCATGCTCTGGAGTAGTAATTGACTGGCTGAATAATAATCTACCATTAACATCATATACTTTAGCAAATTTCATATTGCTACCATATACATTCACTGTAGAATTTTCTACTGGATTAGGTTGAACCTGAAATACAGATTTACCTTCTTTATTCAACTTAACGATATTTGAATACATAAATGTACCATTCTCGTCAACCATTTTCAATCTGTAATAGTTAGAAAATGAATTAAAACCTGCATCAGTATAGTTATAAGTCTTTTCAGTATTAGAATTACCAGCAGCTTTTACAGAACCAATCTGAGTATAATTTTCTCCATTTGAACTTCTTTCGATAGCAAAAACTGAAGAATTTGTTTCAGAAGCAGTAGTCCATGATAACAAATTAGCATTGTTATTATTTCTACCTTTAAAGTTAATTAATCTGATAGGTAAAACAGTAGAAGAAGTGTCTTTATGACCTGTATAAGTTGCAACTACAGCATATTTATTAGCACCATAGTTGTAATTGTAAGTTGCAGATGTTGCACCAGCAATTGGAGTATAAGTACAAGATTGAGGAGAACCAGGGCCACCAGGACCAGTACATACTACTGTATACCACTGATAAGAAGTAGGAACTCCACAACCACTAGTTGTAGCAGTTAAAACTGGGCCATTGAAAGTAATAGTAGGTGTTCCTGAAGGAGTGTTAGCATAACCACTGATTAAAGCAGTATCTAAAACTTGTCCTACATTGTTACCAGCACCATCAGTAGTATCAATACTTCCAATAGCTGCAGGTACATTACCAAAGTATACTGGAACTAATCCAGCAGTTGGTGCACCAGCCTTATAAGTAAAGGTCAATGTAAGTATCAATGTAGAATCAGGAACAGTAGTACCCATTACAGTTTGATCGAACCAGATAAGACCAAATCCTTTTCTTAGTGCATTATAGTTACCAGTAGTAATTCCTAAAAGATTATTAGTAGCAACTTTTACGCTGGTATAAGTTAATACAGTGGTGTCCCAGTTAATAGAAAACTGAAAATCCAACACATTTACAAACCCTTTAGTATACAAAGGAACGCTCACTGTATTGGTACATACGCTATCTAATTGCCCAAGATAAAAAGTTCTTTTCTGAGCAAATGATACACTGCTCAATAATGTAATAGCTAAGATAGCCATAACAATTTTAGATGTAAATTTCATTTTCATGTAATTTTTTTGTTCGATTAATAAAGTAGTTAAAGTGTAAAAATAGGGTGTAATTATATATAATGTACACCCTATTCAAAATATTTTTATGGGTTAACCAAAATTTTGTATGAATTAGTAGAGTTTCCATCTTCAATACTTAAGAAATAGTTTCCGGAATTTGCATTAGAATGTTTAGATATATCCATTCCAATTACATTCTTCCCTTGAATCAAATCAACTTTCTTGGTAGCTACTAATCTGCCTGCAATATCCACAATTCTGATGTTAACTGATTTGTTTTGTAAAGAAGCAATTTCAATATTGAACTTGCCATTATTAGGATTTGGTCCAACATGAACGTACTCAGAAATTACAGGAGTTGATGTAGCTGGTTTATTCATAATAACACCAGTTGTTTTAACTACTTCATGTTGTTCAAAATTACCATCAACAGCTTCTGTAACTGTGATTCTTGAATCAATAGTAAAATCTTCAGTTTCAAAATATGCTTTTTTGCTTAACACAAGTTCAAATAACACATCATTATCATTTAATGATTGAATATCATTATTAGGATCATTCCAGATAAATGACAGACTACCAGAATTTGAATGATTAGCAAAATCAATATTCAGATGATTTTTGTTTACGCTTATAAATTCGAATACATCTTTATTATAGCTTAATGTAAACTGCATACCAATCATAGACTTAAAGTTCTTCACTCTAACTGGAATTCTTACTAAGCCATTTTCATCAACTGAAGTAGGATTGTAGAACATTTCAACTGGAGCATTGTATTTAGCAGTTTTAGCAAGCGATGGTTTCCAATCCCAGTTTACATCACCTAATTTAAATCCAACAAAGCTCTTTCCAGTTACAGCAGCATTTAAACCACTGATAGTGTCTGTAGCTTTAGATGGGAATGGAGAAGTAGCATCAGCAAAAGTATATGCACTATCAACAAAGCCCCAAAGACGACTAACCTTAGTGGTTGTTCCAGCAGTGAAAGTAGTATCCAGTCCTAAAATAAGTCTCTTAATAAATACGATATCTAAAGTAGAAACTTTACCATCACCATTTACATCCGCAGCCAGTATTTTATATGGAGAAGTTAATAAATTCTTCTGTAATACATGAGATTGAATTAATGCTACATCAAGAGTAGTAATACCATTCGCTTTTAATGAATCATTGTTTTTATATGGTGCAAATACATAAGATGTATTCGCTCCACTACCCAACATAAAGGAGAAATTACCACTTGCATCGGTCAACGTAGATTTAGTAGAACTTCCAGTTACATTAACAGTAGCAATATTTATAGGATTTCCTTTAGGGGATAATATAGTACCAGATACCATATAAGAAACATTAATTACTACACTTACACTATCCAGATTACTAATACAGCCATTGTTATTTGCACTTACAAAGTACTTACCAGCATTTGCAGCAACTGTATTAGCTACATATGGATTTTGAGTACTTGCAGTAAATCCATTAGGACCAGTCCAGCTATATACTACACCTGGAACCGAAGAAACAGAAGTGAGATATAATGTATCTCCTGCATTAACTGGAGTATTAGAACCTATTGATGTAATAGCAGGAACAAGGTTAATAACAAATGATGCACCTACTGTTGTAGAACAACCAGATCCATTGGTAACAGTATAATATACAGTATCTGTTCCTGCAGCTAGTGCATTTACAGTTCCAAGAACTGAATCAATAGTTGCAATGGTATTATTGGTTAATGTCCATTTTCCACCAGCAGTATTATTTGTTAAATTTAAAGTAGAACCAACACATGTAGAACTTGCTCCTCCAATAGCTCCTACAACAGGAGTTGGATTTACAGTAATAACTTTAGAAACAGAATCCTGACAACCAAATGAGTTACTTACAACATATTTAATGGTAGTTCCTCCTGCAAAGTTACCGCCAGTAACTACACCTGTAGAAGCACCAACTGTTGCAGTAAACGGAGAAACACTTGACCAAACACCAGTACCATTAGTTGTTGCAGATAAAGTGATTGAACTTCCAGCACAAACAGCTGAATTACCAGTAATAACAGAAACCGAAGGGACTGCATTTACTGTATCTACAACTGAAACTGAACTAGTACATCCATTACCATTGGTAAGCGTATAAGTAGCGGTGTAGGTACCAGAAGCCACAGCAGTAAATAAGCCAGAAGCATTATTGGTAGCAACACTATTATTTGAAGAACTCCAGATTCCACCAATAGCAGTATCTGATAATTGATTGGTTTTGTTAGCACAAAAAGAAGTTGCACCAGTTATAGCTGACAGAACAGGTAATGCATTTACGGTAACAGTTGCAGATACTGAATCGGTACATCCACTGCCATTAGTAACGGTATATCTTATTACAGATGTTCCAGCTTTTACAGCAGTTACTAATCCATTAACGTCAATAGTTGCAACAGATGAACTAACACTCTTCCAGGTACCTCCTGTAGTTGTTTCTGACAGTTGAGTGGTTTTACCAGCACATATAGTAGTTGTACCTCCTATTGCAGCAATTACTGGTAACGCATTTACAGTAACTGTAGTTGAAACTGAATCAGTACAGCCACTTCCGTTAGTAACAGTATATCTTATTACAGAAGAACCAGCAGTAACACCTGTAACTAAACCAGTTGAATTTACAGTAGCAGCAGAAACTGTTACACTCTTCCAGGTTCCACCTGTTGTAGTTTCCGTTAATTGTGTTGTTTTACCTGCACAGATAGAAGTAGTTCCGCCAATTGCAGCAACAACCGGTAAAGCATTTACAGTTACTGTTGCAGAAACTGAATCGGTACAACCATTACCATTAGTAACAATATATCTTATTGTAGAAGTTCCTGCTTTTATCGCAGTTACTAATCCATTAGCATCAATTGTAGCAACAGAAGGAGTAATACTATTCCATGTTCCACCTGAAGTAGTTTCTGTTAACTGACTTGTTTTACCTGCACAAATTGCAGTTGTACCAGTAATAGGTGAAAGCACAGGTAATGCATTTACAGTGATAACTTTAGATACAGAGTCTTTACAACCATACACATTTGAAACAACATATCTTATAGTGGTTCCACCTGCAAAGCTACCTCCGGTAACAATACCAGTAGATGCCCCAACAGTAGCTGTAAATGGAGATAAACTATACCATGTACCACCTGTAGGTGTAGAAGATAACGTAATAGAATTTTTAGCACAAACTACAGAATTTCCTGTAATTGCAGTAAGAACTGGTAATGCATTTACAGTATCCAGAACAGAAACGGAATTTGTACAACCATTTCCATTAGTAACAGTATAAGTAGCAGTAAATGTACCAGTACTTATAGCTGTATATAATCCAGCTGTATTAGTGGCAATATTTGTATTAGAACTGCTCCAAACTCCACCAGAAGCAGTATCAGTTAATTGATTAGTATTATTCATACAAAATGAAGTAGATCCAGCTATTGCAGAAAGAACAGGTAATGCATTTACTTTAACAGTAGCAGCAACTGAATCTATACAACCATTTCCATTAGTAACAATATATCTTATAGAATCTGTTCCAGCCTTAACACCGGTAACTAATCCATTTACATCAATACTAGCTACAGTAGGAGTTGCACTCTTCCAGGTTCCTCCTTGTGTAATTTCAGTAAGTTGAGTAGTTTTTCCTACACAAATAGTTGTCGTTCCAGTAATTGAATTGATTACTGGTAATGCATTTACAGTAACAGTAGTAGCAGTAGAATCTACACAACCATTAGAGTTTGTAACTGTATAGCGTATGGTAGATGTACCTGGTGATAAACCAGCTACTAAACCAAGTGGATTTACAAGAGCAATATTCGAAGAAACACTCTTCCAGGTTCCACCCGTAGTAGTTTCTGTTAATTGAGTAGAATTACGAACACAAACTGTTGTATTACCTCCAATTGCAGCAATAACAGGTAAAGCATTTACAGTAACTGTAGTAGATACAGAATCGGTACAACCATTGCCATTGGTAACAGTATATCTAATGATAGATGTACCTGTTTTAACAGCAGTTACTAATCCATTTACATCAATAGTCGCAACAGAAGGAGTAATACTCTTCCATATACCACCAGTGGTTGTTTCGCTTAAAGTAGTAGTTTTTCCAAAACATACAGAGGTTGTTCCAGTGATCGCAGCAATGGTAGGTAATGGATTTACCGTAAAGCTGGAAGATACTGAATCAACGCAACCATATACGTTTGTTACAGTATAACGCACAACTCCTGTTCCAGCAGAAAGCGCTGTAACTATACCTGATGCATTAACTGTAGAGAAATTATTCGCAGAAGTCCAGGTTCCATTTAAGGAAGTATCTGAAAGTTGTAAAGTAGCATTTACACAAACAGCAGAACTGCCTATGATAGCGCCTATTACAGGTAAAGGATTAATAGTAACAACAGTATACACAGAGTCTGTACAACCAGCTAGATTAGTAACAGAATATCTGATAGTATCAGTACCAGATTTAATACCAGATACAAGACCTGCTGTATTAACAGTAGCAATTGTTTTATTGGCACTTACCCATGTTCCTCCTGCAGTAGCATCAGTTAACTGAGCTGTTTTACCAACGCAAGCAGTAGTAGCTCCCTTTACCTGTGCAATTGAAGGTAAAGAATTTACCAGTACAGTTGCTGATACAGAATCTACACAACCATAAACGTTTGTAACTACATAGGTAAATTTATCAGTACCAACAGATACCCCGGTAACTTGAATAGAAGCTGAATTAATAGTGGTATAGGTAGCAACAGAAGGATTAGCATTAAATAAATTACCTCCTGCTGTTGTATCACTCAATATGGTAGTTTTTCCCAGACATATAGAAGTAGTTCCAGTTATTTTTCCAATAACAGGTAAAGGATTCACCGTAATCGTAGTACTTACACTATCAGCGCAACCACTTGCATTTGTTACAATGTATCTTATTGTGGTTGTACCAGCAGCAATTGCCTGAACAAATCCTGAAGCAGATACCGTAGCAACTGCAGCATTCGTGCTTTTCCAGGTTCCTCCCAATGTAGTACTCGAAAGTGTATTATTTGTACCAACGCACATTGGAGCTGCACCAGTAATTGCAGCAATTACTGGTAATCCATTCACTGTAAATGTTGCGACTACAGAATCAGAACATTTATTCGCATTGGTAACTTTGTAGTATATAGAATCAGTTCCAACTGAAAGTCCTGTAACAAGACCGCCAATAGAAACAGAAGTAATAGTTGAATTTGTTGTTCCCCAAACTCCACTTGTTGTAGCATCTGCTAAAGTGGATGTTTTACCAATACAGATACTGGTTGTTCCTGTGATTGGACTAATAACAGGTAATGCATTTACAGATATTAAGGAATAAGCAGTATTTGTACAACCAGTTACACCATCAGTCACAGTGTATGCAATAGTATCTTTACCAGCAGCTACACCACTTACAATACCATTTGCATCAACATTAGCAATGGTAGTATGATAACTGCTCCATACACCACCACCCGTATTATCTGTTAATAACATATAACCATTGGCACATAAAGATGTATTTCCAATAATTGATGTAACAGGAGGAGCAGGATTTATAGTGATATTTTTAGTAATAGATCTTGGACATGGATTTGGTCCACCACCACCAGCAACACTATAATTTAAAGTAATAGTTCCAGCAGTTAATGCTGTTAAAACCCCCGTTGTTGAATTAATGGTAGCAACAGCTGTATTACTACTTGACCAGGTGCCACCAGTTGTAGCATCAGTATAGGTAGAATTTGTTCCAGCACATACAGTATTACTACCTTGAATGGCAGTAGTTAATGGCTGAAACGAATTAACTGTTAAGTTATAAGTAGAAGACCTAGTACATCCATGAGAATTAGAAATAGTATAAGAAATCGTAGTAGTTCCACCTGAAATACCATTAGCTAAACCGCTATTGGAAACTATAGAAGCTACTGAAGAATTAGAACTAGACCAAACTCCACCTTGCGTATTATCAGTAAATTGATTGGTTGCCCCTGCACATAATCCAAATCCACCATTTGGTAGCCCTCCAATTGCTGATGGAGCAGTAGGTCTTGCATTTACAGTGATAAGAATACTATCCTTACCTATACAACCTCCATTAGATAATGAATCTATAATATATACAGTCCCTGCATTAACACCAGTTACAGTGGTTACATTATTGGTAGTTACTAAAGTAGCAATAGTTGTATTTCTACTTACCCAGGTACCCCCCGTAGTAGAATCAGTTAGTATAGTTGTAAAAGTTTGACAAACAGAATCTGCTCCCTTAATAGGCGAAACCACTAAGAATTGATTTACATCAACAGAAATAGTATCCACTACAGAACATTGGTTACCATTGGTAACAGTATATGTAACTAAAGTATTTCCTGCAGTCTTAGTCTGGAATATACCATTCACAGATATAGTTGCCACTGCAGTATTACTGCTCTTCCAGACACCACCCGCAGTACTATCAGTGTAAATAGAGGTAGCACCAACACAAGTTGAATTGGAACCTACAATATGTTTAACAGTTGGAAGTGCATTTACGTTTACATTGGCAGTAGATGTTTGTGTACATCCTCCATTACCAGTTACAGTATAGGAAATCACTACCCCACCAGATGTTATACCTTTTACTAAACCAGTCTGATCAACTGTTGCAAGACTTGTATTACTACTGGTCCAGAAACCACCAGTAACTGAATTGGTTAATTGAATAGAACTTCCCACACAAACCTGTGAGTTACCTGTTATCGCTGGTACAGTAGGTACTTGAATTACGGTAAAATTAAATGTCGCAAATCCTGAACAACCAGCCCCTCCAGACACAGTGTAAGTAATAGTAGCTGTACCTCCAGAACCCGCATAAATGGTAGACCCTACAGGGAAAGCAACTCCATTATCACTGGAAGTCCAAGTACCTCCTGCAGTTGAATCTTGTAAAACAGTACTGTTACCAGAACAAAGTACACTTACACCATATATAGGTTTAACAGGAATACCTGTTACAATAGAGATTGGCAAAATAGAAGAAGTTGTACAACCTGCAGCACTGGTTACAGTATATGCTATAGTATCTGTTCCCGCAAACAATCCTGTTACATTACCAATTGTATCCACCTTAGCAACTTTAATATTGGTACTACTCCAGACACCATTCGGTGTATTGTCGGTTAAGCTGATAGTAGAATTAATACAAGTTGTATTGGTACCAACAATTGCTGCAACAGTAGGATTATTATTTACAGTAATTGTATAGTTAACAGTAGTAGAACAACCACCAGTATTGGTAACGGTATATCTTATGGTTGGTCCACCAGCAGAAACAGCAGTTACAACACCGGTTAAAGAATCTACCTTGGCTTGTGCAACATTACTACTACTCCATTTACCACCAGCAGTTGCATCAGTCAATGTAGTGGTTTTACCAACGCAAATATTTTTAGTAGTGCCTTGAATGGCAGTTACTACAGGTGCAGTACTTACATTTACAATTGTATCCTTATAATTAGAACAACCTCTAAAACTAGTTACTGTATATCTGATTGTATCAGTTCCAACAGCTACACCAGTTACAACACCACCATTTGCACTAACAACTGCAATTGCCGTATTTAAACTACTCCAAGTACCACCATTAGTAGCGTCTGTTAAAGTAATAGTATTTCCAGTACAAACATCTACATTACCAGCAATTGAAGCTACAGTTGGTATTGAATAAACAGTTACATTTCTGGTAACTGCGGTACTACAAGCAGTACCATTAGTAACAGTATAAGTTATAGTAGCAGTATTTCCATTATTACTACCAGTAATACCAGTTACCAATCCTGTTTGGTCTACAGTAGCATTATTTGTATTTGAACTCGACCATACCCCACCTGCTGTATTATCGCTAAACTGAGTAGTTGAACCTACACAAACTGTATTAGTACCAGTAATATTTGCAACTGTAGGTATTGCATAAACAGTAACAGTAGCAGAAGCAATACTCGTACATCCACTTCCGCTGGTAGCAGAATAAGAAATTGTTGCTGTACCTGCAGCAACTGCAGTTACTAACCCACCAGTACTTACTCTAGCAACTGCAGTGTTACTACTACTCCAGGTACCCCCTTTTGCGGTATCAGTAAGTTGAGAAGTATTTCCTACACAAAGAGAAGTATTTCCACTTATAGGACTTAAAGTTGGACCAGATTGTATAAAAATGGAAACCTTGGTATAGGATGTTGCAAAACCATCGTTTACACTAATAACAAAAGAATCTATACCAGTATATCCAACATTGGAATTATAACTAAAACCTGTAGGGGCTACATTACCCCCATTGGATGTACCACTACCCGAAAAACCATGCAAGGTTCCATGAGATGGACCCTTAAAAATAGCCCAGGTAAGATTCTGACCAACATCTGGATCATTCGTAATTAAAAACGAATCAATTGTACTGGCAGTTCCAGGACAAGTAATTAAAGACTGATTAGTCCCGCCTACAAATGTTGCAGGCGTGTTTGCCGCTTTTGCAGCAAGTCCTGAAATAAAGGCAATAATTAGCAGTAAGCAAACTTTGAAGTTCATAACTCAAGTTTTAGTATGATTTGGTATAATTGTTAGTAGACTTTGTAAATTGAAACAAGTTTATTGTTATAATTTTTTTCGATTCGCAAATGTATTTCATTATTTAATAGTTAAATAGTATTAACAGCACATAGATAGTTAATATTAACTTTTCGCTGCCTTTTTATTATTTTTTAACATTCAGTTACTAAATTAAATAATTGTTTTAATAACTGAAATCACAGTATCAATCTCAGCTGTTGTATTGTGCTTACTAAACGAGAATCTTAAGGTTTCCTGTTTAGAGTTATCTCTAAAGGCCCCTATTACATGGCTGCCAACATTCACCCCGCTCGAACAGGCGCTTCCCCCACTTACACAAATGTGGTTTACATCTAAATTAAATAGTAGCATCTCCGACTTCTCCGTTTTAGGGAATCCTACATTTAAAACAGTATACAAACTATTCCCAAAAGTGTCTCCATTAAATAGTACACCAGGTATATGCTTTTGCAACTGTTCTGCCAGGTACAACTTTAGGGCTAGTATATACGCAGCATCCTTTTCCATACTTTCTATAGCTAACTCTAAAGCTTTTGCAAATCCAACAATGCCATAAACATTCTCGGTACCTGCACGCATATTCCTTTCCTGACTACCACCGAATATGTATGGAGATATTTTCACATTCTTATTTACGTATAAAATACCTACTCCTTTAGGACCATGAAACTTATGACCAGCCCCCGTTATAAAATGAACATGAACCTTACTTAAGTCCAGATCAAAGTGACCCACTGTTTGTACAGTATCGCAATGAAAAATAGCTTCATGGGTTTTACAAAGGTTACCCACCAGTTCAATATCGGTAATATTGCCTATCTCATTATTGGCATGCATCAAGGTAACCAACACTTTCTCCTCAGCAGATTTTAGTAACTCTTCAAGATGTTGCAAATCCAGATGACCATTATCCAGCACTTTTACATAGCTCACTTTAGCTCCATGCGTTTTAGCCACATGTTCTACAGTATGTAAAGTAGCATGATGTTCTATAGGAGAACTAATGATATGCTTACAACCAAGATCCACTACCGATGCGGTAATCGCCGTATTGCTACTCTCCGTTCCTCCCGAAGTAAAGAAGATCTCAGATGGATGAGCATGCAATATTTTAGCCACCAGCTTTCGGGCATTCTCTATAGCCATCCTGCACTCTCTACCATAACTATATATAGAAGATGGATTGCCAAACTTTTCTGTTAAGTAGGGCATCATTGCTTCTAAAACGGCGGGATCTAAAGGGGTGGTTGCTGCGTTATCAAAATAAATTTTATTCATATGGTGACAATACTTGTTATTAATGTAGACAGAAAAATATTAGAAACATTCTCTAATATCTCCCATCAGTTTCTTAGCAATATTGTCGGCTGTTGTCTCATTGTTACTTTCGGCGTAAATACGAATAATAGGCTCAGTATTACTCGTTCTAAGATGAACCCAATCCGTATCGAATTCTATCTTCAATCCATCTTCGGTATTAATGGGTTGCTTCTTGTATTTATCTTTAATATGGGTAAATACTTTATCAATATTTACACCATCCTGTAATTCTATTTTATTCTTACTCATAAAGTAGCTGATATAGGTACTTCTTAGCTGACTAATGCTTTTCTTCTCTTTTGCAAGATGGGTAAGAAACAAGGCAATACCTATTAACGCATCTCTTCCATAATGTAAATCCGGAACAATTATTCCGCCGTTACCTTCCCCTCCTATCACTGCATTTACCAGCTTCATTTTCTTTACTACATTCACCTCTCCTACTGCACTCGGAAAATATTCGCCACCATGTGCAATCGTTACATCTTTCAATGCACGGGTGCTGCTCATATTGCTAACCGTATTTCCTTTTCTGGTTCTTAGTACATAGTCAGCAACAGCTACCAGAGTATACTCTTCGCCAAACAAAGCACCGTCTTCACATACAAAGCAAAGTCTGTCCACATCAGGGTCTACAGCAATACCAAGATCCGCTTTACCCGATACTACACTATTGCAAAGATCTCTTAAATGTTCTGGTAATGGCTCAGGATTATGTGCAAAATTTCCGGTAATTTCTTTATTAATTACGGTCACTTTTGTTACCCCTAATCTTTCCAGTAAAAGAGGTACAGCTATAGCACCACTACTATTAATAGCATCTACTACCAGAGAGAAATCTGCCGCTGCTATCAGGTCTTTATCCACTAATGGATAGTTCACTACTGCATCAATATGTTTATCCAGTAGAGTATCGTTATTGGTAGTAGTTCCCAGCTTATCAACGGTAACAAAATCAAAGTCTTCTTTTTCTGCAATTGCTAAAAGGTCGGCACCATCTTCGCCACTAATAAATTCTCCATCACTGTTTAATAGCTTAAGTGCATTCCAGTCTTTTGGGTTATGACTTGCAGTAAGAATAATTCCCCCTGCGGCCTCTTCAAACTTCACCGCCATTTCTACCGTTGGGGTAGTACTCAATCCCACATTAATTACATTAATCCCCAATGCATTCAGCGTACTGATTACAAGTCTTTCTACCATTTCGCCACTCATTCTACCATCTCTGCCCAACACTACTTTTCTGTTCTCTGTTCTTCTATTCAGCCAGGTTCCATAGGCCGCCGCGAATCTTACTACATCTATTGGACTAAGGGTATTGCCTGGTTTACCACCTATTGTACCTCTTATGCCAGATATGCTTTTTATTAATGCCATAAATTTATTTTCAGCTGCAAACATAGTAAAAACAACTCCTGCAATAAATGACATTTGTTCTTGTGCATAAAAACAATTGTTTTAAAAGTGTACAAACTACACAATAAATCTAATTTTTACACTTGAAAGGAGGTAATAACATAGGTTGTTGAAAATCAGTTAAATATTTTATGGAAAATAACATTGTTCACTATACATTTGCGGCACAAAAAATTAACCCCATGTCAGTATTAGTCAATAAAGACTCGAAAGTAATTGTACAAGGTTTCACAGGAACTGAAGGTACTTTTCATGCAGGACAGATGATAGATTATGGAACCAATGTGGTTGGTGGTGTTACACCGGGCAAAGGAGGTACTACCCATCTTGATCGTCCAGTATTTAATACCGTTGCCGATGCTGTAAAGCTTGCTGGTGCCAACGTTAGTATCATTTTTGTTCCCCCTGCTTTTGCGGCTGATGCCATCATGGAAGCTGCTGATGCGGGTATCGCTTTAGTAGTTTGTATCACAGAAGGTATTCCGGTACAGGATATGGTAAAAGTGAAGAACTTCTTACAAGGTAAACAAACACGTCTGATAGGGCCAAACTGTCCAGGTGTTATCACTTCCGATGAAGCTAAAGTAGGTATCATGCCAGGCTTTATCTTCAAGAAAGGAAGAATAGGTATCGTTTCTAAAAGTGGTACATTAACCTACGAAGCTGCCGATCAGACAGTAAAAGCAGGTCTTGGCGTAAGTACTGCAATTGGTATCGGTGGCGACCCAATTATTGGTACCCCTACCAAAGAAGCGGTTGAATTATTAATGAACGATCCAGAAACCGATGGTATCATCATGATTGGTGAAATTGGTGGTAGCATGGAAGCAGATGCTGCAAGATGGATTAAAGCAAATGGCACTAAACCTGTCGTAGGTTTCATTGCTGGTCAAACTGCTCCTCCGGGACGTAGAATGGGTCATGCGGGTGCTATCATTGGTGGTGCCGATGATACTGCAGCTGCAAAAATGAAGATCATGGCAGAATGTGGTATTCACGTAGTTGCCAGTCCTGCTGATATTGGCAAGACCATGGCAGAAGTATTAAAGAAATAATTTCTTTCTTATAAACAGAAAAGCCTCTTAAGTGTACTTGGAGGCTTTTTTTATGCGTGCAATTAGCTAGTTTAACCCAGATTACGCAATAGAATTCTATTACAGTTTTCAAATACTTCAAACACAAGCGTTTGCTTGATTTTTTGTTCTTACCATAGTTCACTATGATTGCTAACAAAAAATCTGCACAAACACCCGTCTTTATTGTATTTATAACCTTCATAACGAACTCTAATGCGTAATCTGGGTTAAAAAAATATCCAAGTATAGATGTTGACCGTTTTGAAATATGAAAAGCAAATTTATTGTTCTAGAAATACTTACTTAAACAACATCAGTGGTGCTGAAAAGACCGATACTATGGTAAAGTGGACAAGAAGATGAATAAAGTGAATCAATACTACAATAAAGTGGACAAGAGGACGAATAAAGTGGAGCGATACTATGGTAAAGTGAATAAGAGGATGAATAAAGTGGATCGATACTGAGGTAAAGGATACAAGAAGACGAATAAAATAGAGCGATACTACAATAAAGTGGACAAGTAGATGAATAAAGTGAATCGATACTATGATAAAGTGAACAAGAGGATGAATAAAGTGGACTGTAAGCAACCTGAAAAAATAAATTGCCAGAAAAAACTTATTAGGTAATATGCTTATTGTATTTGTATTTCGCGTTAGTTGCAGCAGGGAATATCCTTTCCTACCACCCTTGAACCTGCTTAAAATATGATGCTGATGTAGTGGTAGGAAAGATAGGAAGGGCTGAAACGGCCGCTTGCGGAACGCCCAAAATAATTGATAATGGAGAATGGATAATTGATAATTATATGAACAGAATATGGCTTAAATGATAGTTCTTCATTTCTACATACTCCTATCTCCTCCAACTTATTATATTTGTACAAAGAAGAATCAATCATGAAGAAATCGCTGATAACTACAACATTGCCTCCATACATAGACCGCTATATTCAGTTGGCAGAAGATACAGAACTGGTAGATGGATTACTGGCAAGTCTTACTTTGTTCGACGACTATTTACCCGAACTGGAAAGAGTGGCCGATAAACAATATGCGCCTGGTAAATGGACTCCAAAAGATATTATTCAGCATATTACGGACAACGAAAGAATAATGGCCTACCGTGCATTGCGTATTGCCCGTAGCGACAAAACTGCCCTTCCGGGTTACGACGAAGAACTGCTGGCAAACAATACCAATGCAAACAACAGAACGATGGTGGATATACTGATAGAGTTTAAAGTAGTGCGACAATCGAACATTATTTTGTACCATACTTTTAAGGAAGAAATGCTGCTGAGATCGGCCCTGTGCAACGATATAGAAATCACTCCACTGGCAATTGGCTTTGTGCTGATAGGACATCAGGTACACCACCTGAACATTCTAAAGGAAAGATATTTTACCTTGTAATTTCATTATAGTAATAAGCTTTATAGCTATATATATATTACTTAAAACTTGTTACTTACCACCTACAACTTACTACTTGTTAATGTTTCATTTACAACCATCCATACAGAACAGACTGGTGAGGATACAACCCTTGCAGTCTAACGATTTTGAAGCTTTGTATGCCATAGCTTCGGACCCGCTATTATGGAAACAACACCCCAATAAAGACCGTTATATAAGGGCTGTTTTTGAAATATTTTTTGAAGGAGCAATAGCATCGGGTGGGGCATTTATGGTAATAGATAACGAACAGAATATCCCCATTGGAAGCTCGCGGTTTTATGATATGGACATGGACAATAAAAGCATTACTATTGGCTATACATTTATTGCCAGAGATCATTGGGGAGGGCCATTTAATAAGGCATTAAAAACGCTGATGATTGATTATGCATTTACCCAGTTCGATACCGTTCATTTCCATATAGGCGCACAGAATATACGATCGCAAAAATCGATAGAACGACTTGGTGCAAAGAAGATAAAAGAGCTGGAAGTGGCTTACTATGGCGAGCCTAGCAGACTGAATTTTATTTACAAGATAGATAAAGCTAACTGGGAAAAGAAGTAATCTTTTAATTTCATTGCTTATCTAAATGACAACATAAACAAGCTCCCGAAAAAAAATTGTGGAATCATAGCTTACCCTTCGTATTTTTAGCCAATATTATTGTACAAAAGATATGGCAAAACCATCCTTCTTACTATTTATTCTTACTTTTATAACATCAATTGTTTCGGCACAAACAATCTGGTATTCCAGTCCCGATGAGGAAGATACCCGAGTAAGTAATTATGAGATTATTGGCAAACTAAATGGCAAGTTTATTATTTATAAAAACAGCCGTAATCAGGGATACTTTAATATCTACAATATGGAGATGAAAGTAGAAAGCAAGAAGCCTATTCCTTATCTACCTTCCGAGATTATCAGTACCAGTTTCATAGTATACAATGATGGGTTTCAAATGTTTTATCAGTACCAGAAAAAGAATATACTTCACTTGGTACGATTAAAGTTTAATACCAACGCAGAACCTCTTGAGGATGCTACTGAAATAGATACTGCTATAGTAGAATCGGCGGTAACAGAAAGCAAGGCATTTAAGGTACTGGTATCGGAAAACAAAAAACAGATCATGAGCTTTCTGCTAACTAAAAAAGATAAGGTTTCCTATTCCTATAAAAGTAAATTGTTTAATAAAGAAGGTACCATTCAACATAGCAGTAATGGCAGTATAAAAACCAATGGCAAAAACGATTTCTTCTCTGAATTAACGGTGGACAATGATGGTAATTTAATTGCACTCTGGGAGACTGGCACCAACAATAATGATAACATCAGCAGTGTAACATTGATAAAGAAAAATGCCAATGCAGATTCTATAAATTATAGTCCTGTAGAGTTTAATAACAAGTACCTTGACGATGTAAAACTGAAGGTAGACAATATGAACCATCACTACCTGGTTACTTCGTTTTACAGCAAACAAAAACGGGGTAATGTAGATGGACTTTTCTTTCATCTTTGCGATGCAAATACCTTGAAGCTTATATCCTCCACGGTAGCATCCTTTACCGAAGATACCCGCAACGATGCAAGGGGTGAACATGGTTTGAAAGATGCTTTTAATGATTACTATTTAAAGAACATTGTGTTTAATCAGACAGGTGGATTTCTGATTATTTCGGAAAGCGAATCTGTATCAAATAAAAACAGGGATATGTATAATCGCTGGGATTACATGAACAACTCTTTGTATACTAACAGCTTTGCATATTCTTACGACCCCTTCTACTCTCCCTATTACAATAGTAGAAGTCAGGTATCGCGATATATGGCCGATAATATTGTACTATTTTCCTACGATGAAAAGGGCGGTATAAACTGGAGCAACACTATCCGTAAAACCCAATACGACGACCTTAATAATCATACTGTAAGTTATGCCATGGTGAATACTGGCGAAGAGCTACATTTCCTGTATAACCTGCATGAAAGAAACAGTTTATTATTAAATAAAACAACCTTATCTACCGAAGGAAAGCTATTGTACAACAATAGCCCAATGAGGGGACTTGGGCTGGGATACGACTTTTTACCAAGATTATCTAAACAAGTGGGTAAAAAACAGTTGATTATTCCTTGTTTATATGGAAATATTACTTGCTTTGCAAAAATTGAATTTTAATACGTGATAGCATTATTCAGAGATAGGTCGATTGTTACTGTTTTTCTACTCGCCATACTAAGTGTATTGGTGCACCTGCATATTTTTTTTCATCCTGTAATTATACACAATGAAACAGATAATGGATTAATCAGCACTTTCATAAAACATTACTTATCAGCCATAATTCCAGGAGTATTATCCCTGTTATATATTTTTATTATTTTGTCGCAGGCAATCATCTTAAATACCTTGCTGAACGAATGGAAAATGTATCAGAAAGCAGCACTAACTACTGCTGCCGCTTTTATATTATTAACCGGATGCTTTCCTGATTTCTCCAGCATCTCTCCTGCCCTGCTAAACAACTACCTGATTATTTTATTTATATCGCTGTATGCCAGAATGTATAATAACCAGAAACCTAATTCGCTGCTGTTTAATATAGGCTTCATTATAAGTGCATCAGTGTTCTTATTTAAAGCAAACATTATCTTCTTCTTTATATCTTTTTTAGCATTAGCCATCATTCGTCCATTCAGACTAAAGGAGTGGTTGATATTATTAATAGGCATCTGTGTACCGGTATATCTTATAGGTTCCATACTATTCATTTACTATAAACTGGAAAACATAAAAGCGGCTATCCCTTACTTTCAATTCCATGAAATAGTGGTAAGCATGACGCCATGGTTCTGGATAAAGATATCGGTACTGACACTGTCGTTGTTTATTGGTATAAATCACTGGATGCCGAACTATGATAGAATGGTCATCCATATCAGAAGAAACTGGATTATTCTATTCTTAGGAATGATTATCCTTTCGGCAATGCCCTTTGCTATTTATAAAGGAGCCTTTATTGATTTCTGGATGATAGTTCCTTTAGTGTCCTGCTTTATATCGGCACTATTCCTTTATCCAAAAAGATTACTGGTTCCAAACTTTATTTTTATACTCTTATTGATACTGATTACGCATTCCAACCTATTGATGATTGGACTGATAAAGCGGTAATGGATAATTGATAATTGATAATTGATAATGATTGTAGGTTTAAATATTTGAAATATGAAAGTATATTCCATGGCCGAAATGATGGCTGAAGGCAAACAACCAGACATATTGTTCTGGGTAGGATGTGCAGGCAGCTTCGATCAGCGTGCACAGAAAGTAACGAAAGCATTTGCTACTATACTTACCAAAGCGGGTGTATCCTTTGCCATACTGGGTAAAGAAGAAGCTTGTTCCGGCGATCCTGCAAGAAGAGCGGGTAATGAATTTCTATTTCAGATGATGGCCTACAACAACATTCAGATTCTGAATGGATATGGAATAAAGAAGATTGTAACTGCTTGTCCGCATTGCTTTAATACGCTGAAGAACGAGTATCCTGAACTGGGAGGCAACTACCAAGTGGTGCACCATACTACCTTACTAAACCAACTGATAGAGGAAGGTAAGATTAAGTTCCAGGATGATGTAGATAATCCAATGTCTATTACCTATCATGATAGCTGTTATCTGGGACGTGCTAATAATATATACGAGGCCCCAAGAAAGGTGCTGGATGCATTAAACATAGAACTGAAGGAGATGAAACGCTGCCGTAGCAATGGCCTTTGCTGTGGTGCTGGTGGCGGACAAATGTTTAAGGAAGAAGAACATGGCAAGGGGCCGATAAATGTTGAAAGAACGGAAGATGTGATAGAAACAGGCGCATCGATAGTAGCATCTGCTTGTCCTTTCTGTACTACCATGCTCACCGATGGTGTTAAAGCAAAGGATAAAGAGAATGATATACAGGTGCTGGATATTGCCGAGCTGGTGGAGCAGTTGATGCTGTAACAGCCAATTATGAATTAGTAATTAAAAATTAAGAATTAATACATTTAAATATAACATGCTAAACCTTGATCTTATTAATTATATTGATTAAAAACTCATTATTATGAATTTAGAATATACACATTTATTACCGGAGGGATTTGATCCTGAATCGAAGGTTTGGATATATCAGTGCAGCAGAATGTTTGGTATGATAGAGGCTTTAAAAATTGAAGAAACGCTGGACAACTTTGTAGCTGACTGGAAGAGTCATGGGGCTCCTGTAAAGGGTTTTGCTACTATTTTCTTTGGAAGATTTGTAGTTCTAATGGCCGATGAAACAGAAGCAACCATTGGTGGCTGCAGCATGGATAATATCTCCCGCCTGATACA
>CAIVPM010000138.1 GCA_903907815.1 uncultured Chitinophagaceae bacterium
AGTCTAAAGAGGAACGACAGCAAGTTTGCGTTTAGTAACTGGGTAAATCATTTAAAGGCCAAAGGTGTGATGATGATAGACTGTCAGGTATATACAGAACACCTTGAAAGCCTTGGTGCGACTATGATAGATAGAAATGAGTTTTTAAATGCTGTATTTGCTGAAACTAAATAAAAGCGATAAAACATCCCTTAATTCTATGTTCATCCAGCAGAATTAGTAGTCAATTGTACAGACATTCAGGCGTAAAAAGAGCTAATCAAAGTAACATTCCGTTGAAAACTTGCACACAAAAAGGACTATTCTTATTCACAATTATCAACAGAACTATATAATTCGCTTTAAATACCATTAGTTTGCGTTGTAAAACAACTTTTTAATTAATAATTTTTACAATTATGGACACATCAAAAATGATTAAGGCTTATTGTCTTAAAACAAAAGAAAAAAATGTACCAATGCAAGAAGCGGTTGTATCTAAGACTGCTAAAGGCGGATACATGGCTACAGGACACGATGGTAAAGGAAACAAAATGGCTGCAATACTAGGAGAAGCAAAAGCACTTCAAGCAATTGCTGATGGAGTAGCTACAAAAGGATTCTAATACTAAGTTATTATTTTTTTAAACGCACCAGTAAGATATTCTTGTTGGTGCGTTTTTTTATGTACATCATTAAAGATAAAACTCTGAAATTGCAACAGAAGGTATATAATATGTTTATATAACTTTATATTGATTAATGATAATTTAGTAATACGATTATAATATTCTACATTTGTCAAACATTTTTTCAAACAAATTAAATGCTATGTTTAAGAAGGTATGCCTAATACTACTAATTGCATTATCCGTTCACAAAATATCTGCTCAGGTAATGGCTGCTAAGCCAGAATGGGTAACGATTAAAACACCCAATATTCATTGTTGGGAATGTAAAGACAAATTAGAAAAATGGCTTATTGTAGAAAATAAGGCTAATATGCAAAGCGGGTTAATACAATGGAAATTTAATTTACTGGCAGGAGAAATACGCTTTCAATATCTACCAGACAGAGTAAGTGTTGATGAAATTAGAATTGCTTTAAACAATGCCGGATTTGATGCTGATGAAGAGAAAGCTGAAGAATCTGCTTATAAAAAACTCCCTCCCATCTGTAAGAGGAATGAAGAAGGTGGAGGCCCTCAAAAAGGTAAACCTTGTCATATAGAGCCTCAGCAATAATTTTGCACCTAACATTTAAATTACTACATGCGTTAAATGATTGATTAAATTTTACTAATTTGAAACATTAATGATTGCTTCCTGTTTTAAATAAACTGAATATGAAAAAAGTAATAACATCAGGTATAATTGTTGGATTTGCCCTATTTGTAATTTGTTACGGTGGATTATTTGTTGCCATAAGACTATTCCCACACTTTTTTGAAGAGTATATCAGCACCATGTTTAACTCTGATGGCTCCAGAGACTTTTTCTTTTACACCCACGTATTTGTTATCAGTTTTGCTCTTTCTATGTTCTGGAAACGTTTTAAAATATTCTTTAAAGGACATTCCGTTATTAGAGGGCTGGAGTTTGGAGGAACTTATGCAGTGGTTTCGCTACTGCCTATATTCTGGTTATCTTATAGCACTTTAGACATTACCTTTAAAATGGTTGCCAGCTGGTTTATTTATGGCCTTATACAGGCAACAGTAGCTGGTGTCATTCTAAGCAAGACAAATCCTTAATATAATAGAGATATAAAAATAACAGAGGGGATAATTTTTAATTATCCCCTCTGTTATTTTAGCGCTAATAGCATTTATCCCAGATTACGCAGTAGAGTTAGTAATGTAGATTACAAATACAGTTCCATTGATCAATGTATCCTTTAGTTTTTTATTTGTACCATTATCAATTATCCATTATCAATTAATTAGGGCGTTGCCTTCGGCCCCGGCTATCATTCCAATCTTTTTTTGCTGCGCTGTATTACCCCCATTCAGGGAACCGGAAATGGGCGCAGCAAAAAACGGATTTTCCCTTCTATCCGTAACGCAATACAAATACAGCCAAGTTTTGGTAAGGTAAAACTAACAATAGTTAACAATACATTGCAGGATACAGGTCAGACGATTGGCGCTCATCGTCAGACCTCTATCTATCAGCAAGTTATTAATAGTACTCCACAAGTTCTTAATTCACATTCTTCAAATTGTTAATATAGGTAAGCAAGTTCTTAACCCTCCATCATAAGTTCTTAAGGTAAGTACGCAAGTTATTCCATGCTGTTCACTAATTTCCTCCTACATATTTTCAAATTGTTAATAGGAGTTCCCAAGTTCTTAACCCTCCTACATAAGTTCTTAAGTGTCCTACTCAAGTTATTCCATGCTGTTCGCTTAATCAACACCAGTAATCCTCAAGTTATTCGTAGTAGTTTAAAAATTATCCCTACTACTTCGTCTCAGATCACTAGTAGTACACAAGTTATTGCATGCTGTTCGCTAAATTAACGCTAGTAGTTGTCAAGTTATTCGTAGTAATTTAAAAATTATTCCCCTCTACATCGTTATTGATCACTAGTAGTGTACAAGTTATTGCATACTCTTTGATAAATTAACGCTAGTAGTTGTCAAGTTATTCATAGTAATTTGAAGAATATTCCCACTACTTCGTCTCAGATCGCTAGTAGTTGTCAAGTTATTTGTAGTAATTTAAAAGTTATTACCCTCTACATCGTTATAGATCACTAGTAGTATACAAGTTATTGCATGCTGTTCGTTAAGTTATCGCTAGTAGTTATCAAGTTATTCGTAGTAATTTAAAGAATATTCCCACAACTTCGTCTCAGATCACTAGTAGTGCACAAGTTATTGTATGCTGTATGTATGGTTACAATGGTTAAATTCAACAATTGTCTTATCCATTCCAGTTTACTTATTAGAGTTCAATTTGAAGATTATAAATACAATAAAGACAAGTGCATTATGCTATTTATTTATCGAAAGCATATTAAACTACTAAATAACTGAATCAGTTTAAATTCAAAGAGCAATTTATTAAACAGCTTTAGCTGTTCTCAGTGTCCCCTGTATTTGTGAATTGTATTTGTATTCCATTAAACATTTAAAATTCAACATTCAAAATTATGTATTGAACTCTATTGCGAAATCTAGGTTTATTTAGATACTCTTCATAGTTATATCAAAAGTGATAAATAACTCATTATTTGTTTTAATCATTCCTCCTAATTTTCTTGGAGGGATAAGATTAAAATCGGAAAACAATATTTGTTTGGTTCCTACTACCTGAATTTCATTCAAAGGTGTTCCTCTAAATTCA
>CAIVPM010000139.1 GCA_903907815.1 uncultured Chitinophagaceae bacterium
TCTTTTATTATAAATATATTTAGTAATATTATTATGAAAGATACTAAGGTCAATTTCGGCGTGCTTTGTAATATAGGATAATCCAAGGTCTTCCTGCAGGCTAAATTCCGACTCAAAAACGGTGTTACCTTGTTGGGCAATACCTGTTCCTGGGTGTACACCATTAGCAGAAATCTCCGAGATATTAGGTGCACGGTATCCACGGGAAAGATTAAACTTAACGGCCAACTTATTCGTAAAATTGTACGTTGCACCAATACTTCCCGAAAGTCCATTGAATATATGGCTGTAGTTATAAAAGAAGTGATTAGCACCTACTGTATCATTCCCTCCTACCGCTCCGTCGAAGCCGGTAATTGCATTTGGTTTAGTATAAAGCCCTTCATTGTTAAAGGAACGGGTATCAAAACGAATACCTCCAGCTAAATCTAGTTTGCCAAATGTTTTCTTTGCCAAAACAAATGGGCCAATATCAAACTGGTGGTAAGAAGGAATAATAAAATCGGTACCATTGGTAACAGTATTCTGCTGATACATTCCATTTAAACCTACAGAAACATTCCAGCCATTAGATTCATGAAAATGGTATTTAAAGTCGTAACTAAGGGTATGTAATTGCAGATATAAGCCTGGAATATCCTGATAAGGAGCCTCTGGGTGACTAAATTCCTTTCTGATACTACTCTGATAACCCAGGTTTACAATTAAATGCCCTGCTCCTACTTTAAAATTGTTGGCAACATATACCCTAAAATGTTGTACCTGCTGATGCAAAGGCGTAATTGTATACGAATTAAGCCCATCATTGGAAACAATTTGGCGAAAAGTATCTACTTCAGTAATCTGTTGGGTAAACTTACCGGTAGCAGAATCCCTACTACCATCAGGTATTTCCTGAATATCTTCGAAAAGGGATATTCCAAGGTGACTATAGCCCCATTTTCCATGCAAACCAAATGAAAGACTTGCATCGTATTCTTTAAAAGCAGTTCCAAATACGCTACCATCCACTTTATTCTGATAGTTTGTAGCCATTTTAGAAGATAATCGTCCCAAAAATTCAAAACCCTTTTTAGTAGTTCCTATCATATATGACCCTCCAAACAAACCATTATTGGATTGATAATCCAGTACAGCATTACTAATAGTTTTACCCTCAGGAGCCGCAGGTGTAGGAATCATATTTACTACTCCGGCTAGAGCATCGGAACCATAAGTAAGACTTGCAGGGCCTTTTATTACCTCTATCCTATCCACCCCATACTGATCTATTTCAATACCATGCTCATCGCCCCACTGCTGTCCTTCCTGACGCACACCATCATAAAGAGTAAGAATTCTGCTATACCCTAAACCACGAATAACAGGTTTAGACACATTTGGCCCGGTAGATATAGCACTTACACCCGGTATATGCGAAATAGCATCAATAATATTGGTACTAAGATTGGTATTTAAATACTCTTTATTGATAGATACAATTGGAACAGGATTATGTTTAATTTGCGATGCTTTAGAGGAACCTGTTATTACCACCGGACTTTCTTCAATAGCTTCCTCCGAAATAGTAAAACTAGCATTAGTAGTTCCACTTATCTGCACATTTCTGGTAATTGTTTTATAGCCTGTATATTTTACCTGCACTAAATAATTACCTGAGGGCAAGGATTTAATAGAGAAATTTCCATTGGAATCAGCTACGCAAAACAATTGTAAGTCAGGTATAATGATAGAAGCACCACTGAGGGGTAATTTTGATTTCTGTTCGGTAATCTGCCCTTTTAAAACGTTCTTTTGGGCAATAACAGAACTTGTGAATAGTGTAAAAGAAAGAAAAAGTATAAAAAAAGTATATTTCATTCTATAGAGAGAATCTTAATTATGTGTTATAGTATTCTGATGAAAATTATAGCAATATTAATGCCAAGAACCAGATAAAGTAATTAATTTGAAATACAGTTAGTGAATTTTAAGTGTATATTTGATTTTTATGGCAGATAAAAATACTATACTAAATTTAATTAAGCAATCAGTTAAATCTGTTGTGCCAGATGCTACAATAATCCTGTATGGTTCCTATGCAAGGGGCAATAACAGCGCTGATTCTGATATAGACTTATTGGTACTAGTAGATAAAGAAAAAGTAACCAGAACAGATGAAAAAAAGATAAAGTACCCTCTTTATGACATTGAATTTGAGACAGGTACAATAATCAGTCCTTTAGTTCTTTCGAAAAAGGAATGGGAAACAAAGCACAGAATAACCCCTTTTTATGATAATGTAGTAAAAGAAGGGGTACTGTTATGACTGAAGAAGATAAAAAAGAATTAATAAAATATAGGGTATCTAAAGCTAGAGAAACATTTAACGAAGTTGAATTACATATTGAAAATAAGCTTTGGAATACCGCTGTGAATAGATTGTATTATGCTTGTTATTATGCTGTACTTGCTTTATTGATAGATAAGGATATAAAACCACATACTCATACCGGTGTAAGACAAATGTTTGGGCTTCATTTTATTAAGACGGGTATTATTGAAGCTAATCTTGGTAAATTCTTCTCTGATATTTATGATAAAAGACAAACAAGTGATTATGATGATTTTATAATGTTTGAGAAAGAAGATGTTGTAGATTTAATAGAACCAGCTAATTTATTAATTTCATTTACGGAGAAATATTTACTGAAATAAATACAAAACACTTAATAAAAGCAAATATTCAAGTCAGTAAATTTGCTTTATCAATACAATTGCTAAAGAGCTTATTATTCGTGCCGAATCCATTCTTTCACTATTTCCACAATATTTGAATAACTATTTGCAAGATAAAAATCCAGTTCATTAATAGGTACCCATTTTATTTCCAGAATATCTTCTTCAGTCTGAGGAATTAATACCTGATCTGTTTCTATACTCATTTTATACCAATGCGTTTCTTTAATTACCTCTTCATTTACCCATTTATCAAAGTATTCGTGTTTGGTAATACCTATCAACTCTTTTAAATGAATTTCTTTTAGTCCAGTTTCTTCTTCAACTTCTCTTACAGCACATTGTTCTATACTTTCCCCTTCATCAAGTTTACCTTTTGGTAAGTCCCATTTACCTCTTCGGAAAATAAACAAAATATCATTGTCCGGATTGGTCACTATTCCACCTGCTGCTATAATTACTTTCTTGTTGTGTATCATAATATATAAAACAAAAATACCGGTAAAGAAGTTAGTACTTCCATACCGGTATTAAAATATTTAAGAGCTAATCTTATCTTTTAATGAACTTAGATTTGTAGGTATTATTATCATCCGTAATAACTACACTATAAAATCCATTGCTTAAAGTATTGATATTCACTTCTGTTGCAACTGAAGAAGGATTTACTTTTCCAGTATACACCAATTGTCCTTGTACGTTATAAATATGTAATGAAGCATTTTGTGTTTTATCATGCGTTACTACAATTTTATCAGTAGCAGGGTTAGGATAAACTTTAATAGAGTTCTTTTCTCCATTTCTGGCAATCTTTATGATATTACTATAAGTAAATTCACCAGTTAAGTCAACCATTTTAAGTCTGTAATACCAGTCTTTATTAGCAACAGCCTCATCAAGATAGGTATAATCTTTAGCAGTATTGCTATAGTTAGAAGCTTTAATTTTAGCATACTCACTAAATTCTTTACCATTATTACTTCTTTCAATTACAAAGTAGTCTGTACCGGTTTCTGTTACAGATGTCCAGTATAACTGGTTAGACAATTCTTTAGCAAAACCATTAAATAACTTTAATGAAATAGGTACACCATGAGCTACAATTTTAAAGTTAGCAGTAGAGATATTAAAGAAAACATTTCCTAAAGAACGTACTCTTACTCTGGCAGTAGTAGTTACAACTGTAGGAACAATAATTTTACAACTTCCTGTATTTGGAGTAGAATCTATTAATGTATATGGATAAGTGTAACCACCATCTACAGAAAGATCGATAGCAACTTTAGCACAATTAATAGGTGCTATATCGGTACTACTTACATTCCAGGTAACAGAATCGGTATGTTGAGTGTACCAGGTAATAGTATTGGTAGTTGGATACTTTACACTAAAAGCTGCTGGAGTTGCAATAACATAGATAGAATCTTCATTATAACAAACACCTCCACCGCCATTTCTGTTATCGCGAGCAGTTAATCGGAACCTCAATGTTCTGGCATAAGTTGCTTTTAATTCACCAATAGTATCTACATTTTTAATAACAGCTCTTAGCTTAGGGAAAATTCTGGAAGCAGAATCAACAGGTGGAAAGAAACGGAAAATAGGAGCATCTCCAGCAGGAGCATTCCATTTTCCTGGAGTACCACCAACATTTACCTGTTCCCAGCAATAAGTAAGTTTATCTCCATCAGGATCAGAAGCAGCACCCATTAATCTGAAAGGAGTTTTAAAAGGAATACTATAATTTGCAGGTAAAGCAACTACTGGCGGATGATTTGTTAATGTAGTATTTACAGCACAGGTTCTTCCTGTACCAGTAGTATTATATTTTTCAATTTCACTGAAACTTATACCAGTAAAAAAGGCATCACTATGAGGTTGTAAATCATCTCCTGTACAAATACCAGCATAAGCCATAATGGTACTACCACTACCCGGCTCATTGTTAGCGGTGCTACTATAGTTACCACCACAACTTCCATTTGTATTATCATTAAAGGTATGATCACCACCAAATGCATGTCCCATTTCATGAGCTACATAGTCAATATCATAACCATCGCCTGTAGGAGTTGGACTACCAGTAATAGAACTTGCTTTCTGACCTGAATTACAGATTACACCTAAGCCAGATAGACCACCGCCTCCAGTACTGAAAGTATGACCAACATCAAAATTAGCAGTACCAATATATTTAGTAATCTGAGTCTGACTTTCGTTAATCAGCGTATTAGCATTATTATTTCCTGCAAATGGATCAGTTGAAGCGTTAGTAAATACTATAGTGTCTTCTTTCGCTACCAATACCATCGTAATTGCGAACTCTTTTTCGTAAACACCAACTACTCTTGCAAATGTTGTTTGAATACAACTTAATGTTTGTGCTTTGGTTGGAGCCGCAACACCTGTAGCTGCAACTGCATATTCACCAGTACAAGCAATGGCCATTCTGTAACTGCGAAGTTTTGTTCCCGAACAGTTTGCTGGTAATACATTTAAAACAGTATCTTGTTGTGCTGGAGCTTTTTCTGCAACATGTCCCTGATCGCTAACAATTGGAGCTCCTTCCTGAAATGCATAAGCTCTAATTAAATTACTTTTGTAATAAACAAGATAATCTTTATCGTTTCCTTTAAAAGCAGGGTCTATAAAGTAATCACCATTTGAAGTTAATACCATAGCATGAATCCCCATCAGGTTGTAATCCAGCACAATTGTAGCCGTTGGATCAGAAATACCCTGACCATTAAAAGTTCTGATATCAGGATACTTAGCTTCTAATACTGGATCCATAATATTGGAACGTTGAATACGAAATGTACCCATATTACCGTCTGGCATAGGAATACCAATAATTACGGTATTATTGTTGGAATAATCTCCTGTTGCCTTACGAACAGTAGGCATCATAGCTTTAAATGATTGAACATCCAATGATTTCAACAGATAATCGGTTGTTTTAATCCTCATTTGTTCTACAGAAGCCTTGTTGGTGGAATTCTTCCACAATCTGAAACTGCTTTCCTGAGAAAATGCTAGTACAGTGAATAGCATTGTAAAAGTAAAAAGTAAACTTTTTTTCATACTAAAATTTCTAAATATTTAATTTGTATAGATTACATTAGATAGTAAAACGCTTCTTGTTGAAAATATAAATTTTCGACTGTCATTATTCCATATAGCTAATAAATCCGCGACTAAATTGCACAAAATAAATTAATAATAAAACTATTTGCAATTTTTATACATCTAATAACATTAAACTTGAAAAACGCCTAAATTGAAATTATCAATTTCCGGATTATGATTCGCTGCAGATATTCCATCAGAAATTAAATTCCTGGTATCCTCTGGTTTAATAATTCCATCCACCCAAAGTCTTGCAGCAGCATAATATGGACTAGTTTGCTTTTCGTAGCTTTTCTTAATTTTATCCAGCAATTCATTTTCTTCCTCCGTGGATATTATCTGTCCCTTTGCTTTTAGAGTTGCTGTCTGTATCTGTAATAAAGTTTTTGCCGCCTGATCTCCTCCCATCACTGCAATTTTAGCAGAAGGCCAGGCATAAATAAAGCGTGGATCGTATGCTTTACCACACATAGCATAATTACCTGCTCCAAAGCTATTACCTACTACTATAGTAATTTTTGGCACAACGGAATTAGCTACAGCATTTACAAGTTTAGCTCCATCTTTAATTATTCCACTATGTTCGCTCCTACTTCCAACCCTAAAGCCTGTAACATCTTGTAGAAAAACCAATGGTATTTTCTTCTGGTTGCAATTCATAATAAATCTTGCGGCCTTATCGGCACTATCATTATAAATAACACCACCTATCTGTAATTCCCCTTTCTTATTTTTAGTAACAGTTCTTTGATTAGCCACTATACCTACTGCCCAACCATCAATACGGGCATAACCACAAAGAATGGTTTTGCCATAATCTTCTTTAAATTGTTCAAAAGAAGAATTATCTACCAGACTTTCAATGATATTCAGCATGTCGTAGGGCTTGGAATTCCTTTCAGGCATTGCAGTATACAATTCATTCTTTAAAGGCATTGCAGGTTCAATCCTATCAAAACCAGCTTTTGGAGTATGACCAAGCATGCCCATCATTCTTTTAATATGATCAAGACATTCTTCCTCTGTTTTAAACTTATAATCTGCTATACCACTTATTTCCGTATGGGTAATTGCACCTCCTAATGTTTCATTATCTATGTTCTCCCCTATTGCAGCTTTAACCAGATAACTACCAGCAAGGAATATACTTCCATTTCCTTCCACCATTAATGTCTCATCACTCATAATAGGTAAATAAGCGCCACCAGCTACACAAGCACCCATTACAGCAGCAATTTGTGTAATGCCTTTAGCACTCATACGGGCATTATTGCGAAAAATTCTACCAAAGTGTTCTTTATCAGGAAATATTTCGTCTTGTAGAGGTAGAAATACACCTGCACTATCTACCAGATATATAATTGGTAAGTTATTCTCCATGGCTATTTCCTGCATACGGAGATTTTTCTTCCCAGTAATAGGAAACCAGGCTCCAGCCTTTACCGTTTGATCATTAGCAACAATTACACATTGTCTGCCACTAACATATCCAATGCCAGCTACTGTTCCACCAGCAGGACAACCACCATATTCTTCATACATTTCATATCCAACAAAAGCCCCAATTTCAGAAAAGTGAGATTCTTTATCTCTTAGATATTCTATACGCTCACGAGCGGTTAGTTTATTCTTTTCTTTTTGTTTATTAATAGCATTTAGCCCGCCACCAAGATGAATTTTCTTTAGTAATTCATTTCTTTTTGCTACTTCATTCTGCATCCAGTTGTTAGTATTCTCCATTGCGAACAGTTGTTAGTTTGCGAATATAATATTGCATGATATACGATGCTAATAAATAACAGAAAAAGTAATTTACAACATAAAAAAAGGTTACCCATTGCTGAGTAACCTTTTTAAAATATCATTCATTAAGATTTAGATTAAATCCATACCTAAAGCAAACTGAGTTGCTGTTCCAGGTAATGCTAACCAAAAGTATTGACGTACTGATGGTGTAAATAACATAAATGCTAAAGCAGCAAACCATAAAGTAAAGTAAATCCAATTTTTAGTTCTTGATTTTTGTTGTTCCATTTCCATTGTTTTGTGCAAATATAAAGTGATGAAGTAAATTATGTTAATTTATGTGTATCTGTTATAGAAGATTTTTTTTCAATGGATCTGGGAGTATCAAAAAAAAGCATCTTAACAGCAATCAGAACCATTAGGACTGCAAATAACTTCTTAAGAACTGCATCACTTAAGGTTAATGCAAATTTGCTTCCAAGAAAGTTGCCGGCTAAAAATCCTAATGATACAATAAGGACCACCTTATAATCGATTGTTCCTTGTTTGTAATATTGAATCA